>CAIQUS010000106.1 GCA_903875045.1 uncultured Bacteroidales bacterium | reverse complement strand
TCAATAAAATCAACTATCTTACAAACAATCAATCAACAAAATACGGTTGATATCGTCTAGATGGCGAATAAAAACAGGACAACAAGCCTGAAAATTGTTAATAACCCTTGGATTTAAAAAACAGGGGGTGAATAGTTACTATTTCCGGAACATGCGCCCTCAGCTGAAAATTTGGTATTGATAGTTTGGGTACTGGCCGAAGAGAGTTCATAACGATATCCAGGGGCAAAGGTGAGACTATCAAAAGTATTGCTCCCATTGATGTAACTATCACGGTTAAGAATTGCTTTATGAAATTTCGCATTGATTCCATTGATGGTACATTGATATCCGTTGAACAACAGATTTTTAATTGTATCCTGTTGATCGACATTTAAAAACAACTCAGCATTCTGAGAACAAATGATTTCATTGATTTTCAGCTTATAACTATTATCAAATGTTTTAGAACAATCTCCCATAATCAGCAGGGAATCAATGATGATTTTAGCATTAGTAGAAGAATAATATGAAAGGTAAAACTGTTTGCCTGAAATTGTCATTTTATGGAATGTTGTTTTTGATTGAATTTCACACGTGAGGTCAACATTTGAAACACAATATGGATTGGTATTGGTTATTTCAATATTATGAAGCGAAAGTGCGGATGAACCAAGTATACTCACAATATTTCTTGGTTGATTAAGCGAAGTATTTTTGCCCAGAACCTTAAATATCGATGTTCCAGGATCGAGTGACAGATTATCGCCTATCAGATACAATCTGGATGACGTTGAATAAATGGAACCTACTGTAATTATTGATGATCCAAGAATTAAAGATCTAGCGTTGGAAGAAGTACAGTAGAATGATTGACAATTTACATTTTGATTATTCGTAATTAAAGAACCTGAAATCAGATTAGATGAAACAGTGATATTTAAAGCATCCATTAAAGTCCATTCTCCTCCAATGCCCTGAAAAGTGATGCTGTAAAATATTTTCCCAGCGGATGTAATAGTTCTTCCAGGAGAAGTAGATTCAAAATAAATTTGACCTGTATAGTTCCAGTTCATCGCCGGGATCAACTTCAATGATCCATAAACTCTTAAAGTATTTAATCCGGTAAACTTAGGGGTGAAGCGGGCCCCGGTCCAGTTCATATCACGGCAAACGGGATTGGCCGAGTTAACAGTAACCGTTTGGTTTGTAGCACTAAATGAACTCGTATCAAAAATAACATCATCAAAAGCTGTCGGGACCTGCAAATGATTGATCGTTCCGCCGGAGGTGGTAGCCCAATGGTTTATATCGGACCAGCTACCGGTACCACCAACCCAATAATAATTAATGGCAATTGATTTACAGGGATATAAACAAATTAACCATAAAATAATTGAATAAAAATATATTTTTCGCGACACCAAAACCATGTAATTTAAGCAGGCGTAAATCTTTTAGCCCAATTTAAATGCAGAAAACAACTCGATATTACGCTCAGTTAGGTGATTTTCCTATTTTCATTTCATCCCATCCAGGGATCGTTAACAAATCAATCTTTTATACAGTCGAAATGTTCATAAACCCAGTAAAGCTGGCATTATGGATAAAGAATTGTAACACCCCGCAATAAACCCTACAGCATGATGTTATTCCTTAGATAATTATTTTCTAAACGTATACTATTCTGCAATTTAACCTAAGCATAGAAACAGTCGGAAATATTTAAGCAAATATACAATAATTACCAATTTCAAAACATTATCCAAACTTTATTCGATAAAAATTATATCATACGGTAAATAGCGTTTTAGTTAAACCGCTATAAAAGCAATGATTTGAAGCTTGGGATTTGGGACTTGGGACTTGGGACTTGGTACTTGGGACTTGGGACTTGGAATCTTTCTCACACTGGGTTCAACGATATTCCTTCACCTCCAGTTCCCCCCGAACAACCATCAGGCCATTGATCGCAAGGGCTTTCATTTCATCCTCACCGGGATAGATGTGAATGGGGGCCAGTTTGTATACGCGCTCCTGGATCCAGTTTACGAAGCCTTTATCGTAGGCAATACCGCCTGTAATGAGGATGGCATCAACTTCGCATCTCAGAACTGTGTACATTTCACCTACATACTTTGCCACCTGGTAAGCCATGGCATGGTAAATCAGTTCGGCACGGGTATCACCGGCATCCACCATCTTTTCCACATCGTAGGCATTGTTGGTGCCAAGGTAAGCTACCAGTCCCCCCTCCCCTTTCACCATTTTTTGAACCTCTTTAAGGGAATACTTTCCACTAAAACAGAGTCTTACAAGATCGCCAACCGGCAATGTTCCGGTACGTTCGGGGCTGAATGGCCCTTCGCCGTCGAGGCCCTGATTCACATCGATCACACGTCCTTTACGGTGGGCACCAATCGTGATCCCTCCGCCCAGGTGGACCACAATCAGGTTCAGGTCCTCATATTTACGACGGATCGATTTGGCATATTCACGGGCAACCGCTTTCTGGTTCAGGGCATGAAAAATAGAGACACGGTTCATCAGGGGATGCCCGGAGATCCTGGCAATGTCATCGAATTCGTCAACTACAATGGGGTCAACTATATATGCTTTCGCTTCAGGTAATGATTTAACCAGGTTGTTGGCGATCAAGCCTCCCAGGTTGCTGGCATGTTCCCCTAACGGACTATTTTTCAAGTCAGCGATCATCGCTTCATTTACCTCATAAATTCCGGATGGGATGGGTTTCAGCAACCCGCCCCGGCCAACAACCGCCTGCAAACCGTGAATATGAATGTCAGCCTCATGTATCTGCTGCAGGATGATCTCTTTGCGAAATTGAAACTGATCGGTTATTTTTGAAAAAGGGGCAAGCTCCTCGGTCGTATGTTTGATATTCTTCAGGAAAATTGGTTCCGTATTCTGGTACACGGCAATTTTTGTCGATGTTGATCCTGGATTAATGGCGAGAACCCTTATGTCTTTCATTCGGATACTGCTTATTTTGGGGTTTTGTCAGAATTTCTTATTTTACTATGACGATAACTGTATGCAAAGTAAATGACCATTCCGATGGCCATCCATACAATCAACCGCAGCCAGGTATCCCCTGGTAAGGCCGCCATTTGAACAAAACAAATCAGCGCCCCAAGAATCGGGATCAGTGGAACCCACGGAGTGCGGAATGGCCGTTCAATTTCAGGGCGGGTTTTACGTAAAACCACGATACTTATGCAAACAATGGCGAAAGCCAGCAAAGTTCCAATGGATACAAGTTCTCCCAGAATGCTGATCGGCAGCACTCCTGCAAGTACAATGGCGACGCAACCCGTGAGTATTGTACTTACATAAGGGGTTTTAAACTTCGGGTGTACTTTCGAAAAAACCGGAGGAAGCAACCCATCCTTCGACATCGAATAAAAAATGCGCGGTTGTCCCATCAGCATAACCAGAATGACCGAACTCAGCCCGGCAATGGCAGCAATTTTCACGATTGGCCGCAGCCAGAACATACCTTTGCCCATGGCGTCAACTCCAACTGCAACAGGATCAGAAACATTCAGTGTGGTATAACTGACTATTCCGGTCAACACAATGGCAACCAGAATATACAGAACTGTGGAAATACTCAATGATCCGAGAATTCCGATAGGCATGTCCCGCTGAGGATTTTTTGCCTCCTGTGCAGCGGTTGATACGGCATCGAATCCAATGTATGCAAAGAAAATGACTCCAGCCCCCCTCAGGATTCCGCTCCATCCGAAATGGCCCCAGACGCCGGTATTCTGTGGTATAAAGGGATGCCAGTTCCCAGCTTGTACAAACGCAATTCCAATGGCGATAAACAAGATGATAACGGCTACCTTTACAATCACCATGATGTTGTTAAAGTTGGCTGATTCCCTGATGCCGACAATGAGCAACAGTGTAAGGACTGCAATGATGAACATGGCCGGCAAATTGATGATGGCTGTGACATGGGGCAGGGTATCAACATTTACCCCCTGGGCCAATAAACCGGCACTGAGGTTCTCTGTAAGTTGCTGCCACCCCAGCCTTGGAACTTCCACCAAAACAGATCCTGTTGCCGCAGTAAAGGCAGTGGGGATGAAAATGCCAAAGTCTTTAAGAAAGCTAACCACATATCCAGACCATCCGACAGAAACTGTTGATGCTGCAAAAAGGTACTCAAGGATCAGGTCCCAACCAATGATCCAGGCCAGAAATTCTCCAAGTGTTGCATACGAATAGGTATAAGCGCTTCCTGAAATTGGGATCATAGATGCGAATTCAGCATAGCACAATCCGGCAAAGGCACAGGCAATACCAGAAATAATAAATGAAATTACAATGGCAGGACCGGCATACTGGGCTGCTGCCTGACCGGTAAGGACAAAGATTCCCGCTCCGATAATGGCCCCTATTCCAAGGGTGGTCAGGTTTAAACCTGTCAGGGTTTTCTTCAAACCCGATTTATTGTCTTTTGCTTCCTGAAGCAGATCACCAAGTGGCTTTGTCAGGAACAGGTTTTTTGCCATGTTTTCAATTTATGTAAGAAAAACGCTATATCGCAGCAGCCATCACGATACTGGCCTGCTTTGACTCTTCCGTATCTGAGCGTGAGGTAAGCACAATGGGTGCGGCAGCGCCCAGAACAACCGCAGCAAGTTTTGCGTTGGCCGAAAAACCAAATGCTTTATATAAAATATTACCTGCTTCAATATCGGGAACAATAAGCAGGTCGGCATCACCAGCTACATCGCTCACAATTCCCTTATGTTTTGCACTTGCAGCACTTACGGCATTGTCATAAGCCAGCGGCCCGTCGATGATACAGTTTTTGATCTGTCCGCGCTGGCCCATTTTTGATAGCATGGCTGCTTCCAGTGTAGCGGGCATGGCCTCATTGACCATCTCTACAGCCGCAAGCACGGCAACCTTTGGTTTCGCATAACCAAGTTTGTTCATGAATTCGACAGCGTTGACTGTCAGGGCTACCTTGGTCTTGAAATCGGGAGCAGGGATCATAGCTGCATCTGTAAGACCCAGCAGTTTATGGTATGTGGGTATTTCAAAAAGGGCGAAATGCGACAAAACATCACCTTTGCGCAGGCCATTTTCCTTATCAAGGACACCTCTGAGGAATACCGCTGTAGGAACATTGCCCTTCATCAAAATGTCAGCTTCCTTATTTCGTACCATTTTGACAGCGATCTTTACAGAATTTGCATCTACCTCTTCGTTAATGATTTTCATTGCACTAACATCGAGATTCAGTTTATTGGCAATCTCATGAATTTTCTTTTCATTTCCGATCAGGATGGCCTCAACCATTCCCATTCTGTCAACGGCACAAATGGCCTCCAGGCAATGTTCGTCATGTGCCACGGCAACAGCAAGTTTCTTTTTCCGTGAACTCTTTGCCAATGCATTCAAATCGGTAAGCTTCGTCAAACAAGTGCTTCCGGTTAATCCAGTTGTTGTAGTCATATAGTTGAATTAAAAATTAAAAATTACCTGTTTACTGGTTACCGATCCCTTAGTTTACCTGTTAACCAGTTCACAACAGTTTTTCTGGGACAAACCTACGTGATTTTTAGCAAACAGACAAACAGTTAGGAAAAAAATTGTTATAAAAATTATTCTATCTTTGTTGCAATCAATTAATCTTTGATATATGGAATTACCTTTTGCCGAGTCCTTTAAGATCAAGATGGTGGAGTCTATCCGCAAAAGCAGCCGTGAGGAGCGTGAAAAATGGATTAAAGACTCCGGATATAACCTGTTCGGGCTTAAAAGTGATAAAGTATTCATTGATCTGCTTACCGATTCGGGTACAGGTGCGATGAGCGATCATCAATGGTCGGAAATGATGCTGGGAGATGAAAGTTATGCCGGGGCTTCATCCTATTTTAAAGTAAAAAGCGCAATACAGGAGCTTCTGGGATTTGAGTATTTTTTACCTACCCACCAGGGACGTGCAGCTGAAAATGTACTTTTTTCGGTTTTGGTCAAAGAAGGCGACATCATCCCCGGAAACTCTCATTTCGACACAACCAAAGGGCATATTGAATTCCGCAAGGCAACTGCTGCCGACTGTACCATTGATGAGGCCTTTGATACGACCCTGTCACACCCCTTCAAAGGCAATATTGACCCGGTGAAACTCGAAAATATTTTGATATCCAGTGGAGAGAATATTCCATTTATTATAGTAACTGTAACTTGTAATTCTTCTGGTGGTCAGCCTGTTTCGATCGAAAATCTGAAGATGGTAAAACAGTTGGCCGACAAATATGGAAAAATTGTTGTGTTTGATTCTGCCCGTTTTGCTGAAAATGCCTATTTCATCAAATTGCGTGAAAAAGGTTATCAGGATAAATCCATTCGGGAAATTGTTCTTGAAATGTTTGCCTGTGCCGATGTGATGACCATGAGCGCCAAAAAAGACGCGATTGTGAACATGGGCGGCTTCATTGCCATGCGCAGCAAAGAGCTGCATACCAAAGCAAGTGTTTTCAACATCATGTTTGAGGGATACATTACTTATGGCGGCATGTCGGGACGCGATTTGAACGCACTGGCACAGGGCCTGTATGAGGGTACTGAATTTGACTATCTGGAAACCCGGATCAGACAAGTGGAGTATCTGGGCAAACGGCTGATGGATTTTGGAATTCCGGTACAGCAACCTATTGGAGGTCATGCTGTTTTTGTAGATGCGAAACGATTTCTTCCACATCTGCCCAAAGAAGAATTCCAGGCCCAAACCCTGGCAGTGGAACTTTACCTGGAAGCAGGTGTGCGTGGTGTTGAAATTGGAGCCCTGCTGGCCGACCGCGATCCGGTTACCCGTGAAAACCGTTATCCGGCGCTGGAACTTATGCGACTGGCCATCCCGCGCAGGGTCTACACCAATAACCATATCGATGTTGTGGCCGTTGCACTGAAAAATATCTATGATCGCCGTGAAACGATACGAAAAGGGTTGAAAATTGTGACAGAAGCGCCTATCATGCGTCATTTCACAGTTACACTCGATCGCGTTTGTTAAAAAATATGGAACCTTCAAAAAAACAAGCACGTTACCTTCGTTTGTATGAACAGCTGGAAGGGTTAATGCACAAATCATCCGACCCCGATGCCCGTATGGCCACGATCGCAGCTGTTCTTCATCATAAAATGGGCTATTTTTTCTGGACGGGATTTTATTTTCTCAAATCAGGCGAACTGACCGTCCGAAATTACCAGGGCCCGTTGGCCTGTCAGGTTCTTAAAAAACACACCGGTGTTTGCTGGGCCTCCATCGATCAGCAGAAAACCATGGTCGTTCCTGATGTCCACCAGTTTCCAGGACACATCGGATGCGATTCCCGCTCAAAATCAGAAATTGTTGTACCGGTCAGAGACCTGGAAGGCAATATCACCGGGGTGCTGGATGTTGACAGCGAAGCACTGGGTTCGTTTGACATGACTGATGCCGAATGGCTTGAAAAAATTGTTAATCTCATCTACCATTGAACCTCACCGAACTGTTCCTGATATCTCTAGGGCTTTCCATGGATTGCTTCGCTGTATCGCTTACCTTCGGATCTTCACGTAAACTGGCCTGGAACGATATTTTGCGGATGGCATTTCTTTTCGGGTTGTTCCAGGGTATTATGCCACTGATGGGATGGTTGGTTGGAAACAGCATCCAATCGCTGATTGAGCCTGTGGACCATTGGATTGCTTTTGCCATCCTTGCCTTCATCGGTATAAAAATGGTTTGGCAATCCTTCCTCAGCGGTGAAGAAAAAAAAATACTTGATATCAGAAAAATAAGTCTTCTTCTCTCCCTTGCTGTCGCAACAAGTATCGATGCCCTGATAACCGGTGTCGGGTTTGGATTCATCAAGGTTAATATCTATGAAGCGGTGATCATCATTTCTATCATTACCTTTGTTGTTTCCGTGATCGGAGCTAAACTTGGCGAAAAAACCACTTTCATTCCGGCGCGTTGGGCTGAATTTTCCGGTGGAATGGTGTTGATCGCTATAGGAGTTAAAGTGGTGCTTGAACATCTGGCTTTCCTTTAACCGATGTTTTCCACAAAAGGGATTTTCGTATCTTTGCCGCACAAATTTTGTTCATGAACCAGATCAGGGTTACCAAAGAATTCAGGTTTGAAGCAGCTCATGCGTTAATGGGTTACGATGGCCCTTGTAAAAACATTCATGGCCATTCTTATGAGTTGTCCGTGACCATTATCGGTTCTCCTGTGTCTGATTGTAACTCTGCCAAACTTGGAATGGTGATGGATTTCGGCGATTTAAAAAAAATCATTAAAAAGCAAATTGTCGACCCCTTTGATCATGCACTGTTATTAAACGCAGCATTGCCAAATCAGGAATTACAAAAGTTCGGGGATCCGTTTACCAATATTGTCCTCTTACCCTATCAGCCTACGAGCGAAAATTTTCTGATTGATTTTGCCAACAGAATAAGTGAATTGCTACCAGCCGGCGTTAAACTTCACAACATGAGACTGAGGGAAACTTCAAATTCTTATGCGGAATGGTATGCAGACGACAATTAGCCCTCCCTTTTCCTCTTTTTCGACTAAAACTTTACCAGTTTTTTTACATTAACCGGGAAACCATCTTTGGTTTTGATGATAAATAAGAACAAACCCGGTCTGAGCTGATCCAAAGGAATGGTTACCAGGGCAGAACCTGCCTGACAATCCCTTGAACCTGACCACGCAGTTATTCCCGTCATAGTTTTAATCTCAAATTTCAGTGAGGTGGCCCTGGTAACTTCAAGCGTCAGGCTAACCTCGCTGGTTGCCGGATTTGGAAATAGATCCCCGGTAAAAACCGGAACAATGCGTAAATCAGAAATACCAGTTACATCATGGTTAAAAACCTCCAGGCGAAGACTGTCAACTACTTGTGTTGTTGCGTCAAGCCAAACAGCGGTCAATCTGGCGTATTTTCCCGGATATTCTACAGACACATAATAGGCTCCATACGGCAGGTTGCTGAGCTCGAACTTACCTGATTGATCAGAAAAAGTAAAGAGGAGAGGTTTCAATTGGGCATCATACAAAATAACCTCGGCATGAGGAATCTCATCTGAAGCCCCCCTGGAGTTTGCCTTTATAACTGTCCCACTGACCTTCCCCAGTCCGAATGTTGCCTCCGTGGTAGGTGCAGGATGAATATCAGAAAGATATGCATTGTTGTCTGAAAGATTTATTGACACTGCATCCTTCCATGTAAGTCCTCCCAGGAAATATGAAGGAAAATACCTGAGGTAATGATCAGAACCAGAAGTTACACCAGCCTTAACAATGTAATAGCCATTCAGTTTTTGCGGGAAAGCAAAGTAGCCGAGCTGCGTAAAAAAACTTGTGTCAACCGGAATCAATCTCGTGCCATTAATTCTGAAAAGATATGCAACCCCGGTATCCCCGGTGGATGTTGGGTTGTTAATGGGATAGTCACCAGCAAACAAATGACCGCCAAGGTCAAAATATTTCGCAGTGGTAATGGATTGGCAGAGAGAATCGGCACAAACCAGCTGACCATGTAATTCCTTTCTGATCACCAGACAAACCTGGTGTGTGCCGGCTGTTTCAAAATGATGGACTACATGCTTCGAATCATAGGTGGTACCATCATCAAAGGACCAATGGTATTTGTTTGGATCTCCGGTAGAATTACTCTCAAACATGAAAGTATTGGGCACTGCGTTCATTGAATCGAGAACACTGGTGAAACGGGCATGGCAACCTGGCGTTGGCTCAAGGGCCACTGAATCACATTTGACATCATTGCAAACTGAGACTGAATCAGCATTATAAGCGGTAAGGCAAACCTTGAATTTACCAACCTGAGGAAAAACATGAATTGGATTACGGTCACTCGAAACGCTGCCATCACCAAAATCCCAATGCCACCTGTTGATATTTCCACTCGATTGGTCGGTAAAATGTATCTTCTGTGAATCAACTGGGTCAATCGAATAATCATAGTCGGCAACACAAGTACCTGGTTGATGAACCGTTATTGCGACACACGATACATCGTGACAAATATTCCCCGGCTCAGAATTGGACACTGTAAGGCAAACAAAGTACGTTCCGCCAACATTATAGGTGTGTTCCGGGTTTTGCAAAACAGAGGTTGTTCCATCGCCAAAACTCCATTGCCAATGGTTGATTTGGCCCGATGACTGGTCCTGAAAATGAATGATCATCGGATTCAAAGGATCAGGGTTTGATGAAAAAACAGCGTCACAGGCAGTTGGGGAATCAACGACATCAAACGATTGCCCCGGTGCTTTGAAGAAAACCGTGAACATGATGAATATCAAAAAGAAGGCTCTCATGGCTTGGTCTTTTTTTGTCCGAAATTAAACTGAAGTCCGACGCCCAGGCCGATCGTCCAAGGTGCTTTATAGGTAACATTTTCCTGGAAAACCATGGGTTTAAGATAATATTTGAACGAAGGCTGAAGATAAATGCTCACCAGTTTATTCATTCTCATCTCGAAGTAGAGGTTGGCCCAGATCTGCCAGTTAACATGAATCCTTTCCGGGGTATTATCGTCAACACGGATGATCCTTGCATTGCGGTATTCGATTACCGGATCTGATTTGCGGGTACCAAGCAGGAACGAAACTGAAGGGCCGGCCTGGAAGGTTATACTTGCCCAACCGGATTCAAAAATGCGATAACCCAGTAACAAAGGGATTTGCAAATAGGAGTACCGGTTCTTGGTACGGTAATCAGAAAGATGCTGCAGGCTATCATAAACATTGACTGCTTGCGTATTGTAAATAATCTCATTGTTGCTGCCAATTATAAAAGAGGTAACACCATTAAAATATCCTACACTATCGCGGCTTTTATATTCCACCTTATACTTCCCTTCATCATACACATAACCGAGATCAAAGCCTGTGGCAACCGAAAACCGGGAAATATGATATGTAACACCGGCATTAAACCAAAAATTGGTTTTTGAATATACATCCGGTTCATCGTAGAATGCAAGTTCAGGAGTTATGCCAAGGTTCGCTGAGAAGAAACGGTTGGCGCCCGGCCTGTTTTTTCTGAATTTCATGGTCACAGCAGAATTGCTGAAGGTTAAAATGGTATCCTTCGCAGGTTTTTCAGAAAGCAAAGTTGCCTCGTATGGTACGATATGGAGCATTTCAGGGGGGGCTGTCACGGAGATATTTTTTCCAACAACATAATAATTTGAATGGTCACTTTCTTCAGAAAGCAATTCGGATTCGTCGGACGATGCTTTGTTTGATGTTGGGTTTATCCCTTTTGCAACGGGCATAGATTTATTCCCTGCATCAAAACTGTGTTTTATTGATTTTTCGACAGATGGTGCATCGTCAGGCTGGTTAACTGTAACAGCTTCTTCAAGGCTCTTTTGATCAGGGGTGGTCAACATCCCTGTAACAGGTTTTGAAACCTGCTTGCCGGATGAAAAAGAAACATTGGTAATGACATTTGCTGATTGTTCAGGTCTATTAACAGGTGCTGAGTCAGGAATTCCAAAATAGAGGGAGGTGAAAACCAGTAACAAAACAGTGGTACCAGCAATCCAGTATTTTGGTGAAAGATTGGCAAAATTGAAACGGATGAGCTCCTTCCATAACAACTTCCGGCTTATACCTTTCCACAGGCGGGGTGCGGGCTCAATGCGATGACCCGCCATGGTCTCTCGCAAAAGCTGGTCGGCCCTGCCATCTTCAAAAGCCTTAAAATCTATTTTATCACTCATTGACTATTATTTGTTTGTCAGAATATTTAAATCGACTAATTTTTTCTGCAGCATTCTGCGTGCTTTCAGAAGCTGTGTTTTTGAGGTATTTTCAGAGATGTTCAGTTCAACTGCAATTTCTTTATGGCTATATTCTTCAAAAACGTACATATTAAAGACCATTCGATATCCAGGAGGAAGAAGTTGGATGAGGTTTATCAGTTTTTCAGCTGAAACCGGGGCATGAATGGCTGGTGGCTCATCTTTTTCCATGATCTCTGTTTCATTGATGCTGTCGATATCCTCAAGAAATGGTTGTTTCCTGGCTTTACGATAATAATTAAGCGCATGATTGATCATGATCCGCTTCATCCATCCTTCGAACGAACCCTCTTTTCTATAAGAGCTGATGTTCTGGAATATTTTAAGGAACGCCTCCTGAAGGATGTCCTCTGCTTCATCACGATTTTGGGCATAACGCAAACAAACCGCCATCATTACCGCAGCACATTTACGGTAAAGGGCGCTCTGGGCACTGCGCTTGCCTGCGACACAACCCTCGATTATGGAATCGTCAATGAGCATCAAACTTTAACTATCAATCAGACGTAGATCAGGAAATTAAGTTGCCTGACGGGTGTAAATATACGAAAATTGTGGAAAGGTGAACCGGTAAACGGGTAAACAGTTTAGCCGCTATTATTTACCAGTTTACCTGTTTACCTGTTTACCAGTTTACCAGTTTACCAGTTTACCAATTTACCAGTTTACCAGTTTACCAGTTTACCAGTTTACCAATTAACCTTTCTCCAGCAAGGTTGCTTTGAATTTGTCAAAATTATTTTCGAAAAACACCCGTCCTTCGTGGCTGAGGATTCCATGAATGTGGTAAACAAAGATCTCATGGAACATTTTAAAGGAAGAGAGTTCTTCCTGGGTAAACATATCTGTATCAAAAAAATTCTCACTGTGGAATACATGAAGTTTCGAGATGATTTTTGAATTAAGCTCCTTGCGGTATAAACCCTCCCTTTTGCCTTTATTCATGTTGCTGTAAACCGATTCATACATCCGTTTACGCCTGATTTCCCTAACCTTCAGAAACAGATTGGGGTAATATTTCCGAATGTCATACTCCATGGATGGGTTGAAATCCCTGAACATTGTGTTGATCATTTTATATACCTCAAACAACTCCTCAACAGCATTTAAATTCTTGTCCTCGATTGCGTTTAGAAACCCACAGTGATGTTCATGTTCAAACAGCAGGACCTGCTTCAGGAGGTCTTCTTTATCCTTAAAAAATTCGTAAACGGTTTTTTTTGAAATACCAAGTTGTTTGGCTACATCATCCATTGTAACACTTTTAATCCCGTAACGGTGATAGAGCCTGCCAACCTGTTCAAGAATATATTGTGCTTTCGGATTCATTCGGCAAAAATACATAAAAGACCCATGGAAACGATTTTCAACTGAAAAGTTTTTCGCATGGTGAAAATTCCTATATTTGCCCCTCGGAATTCCTTGTTATACAATCTACCTCTTATCAATACGATTCCTTATATGAAAAAGATTTTTTTTATTACCAGTTTACTCTTCATTCTTGCCGGTTGCAGCAGCAAAGACGGGGATAAAAAGTCCCGGTTGGAACAGCTGAAAAAAGAGCATGATAAGCTTACCGGGCAGATCATGGCACTTGAAAAGGAACTAACTCCCGCCAATACAGTTTTATCAACCCGGGTAACCGTTGATCCTGTCACAAAAAAGACCTTTGAACATTACATTGAGGTGCAGGGGAGAATCGATGGCAATGAAAACATTGCGGTAAATCCACGCAACCAGGGTGGTACAGTCCTTCGGATACTTGTTCATGAAGGTGATGCGGTTACCAAAGGCCAGGTACTGGCAGAACTTGATGCCGACGTTTTAAAGCAGCAACTCACCGACCTGAAAAATAAACTTGCCTTTGTATCGGATCTTTATAATCGCCAGAAATTACTGTGGGATCAGAAAATAGGATCGGAAGTACAGTACCTGAAAGCAAAAAATGACATGGAATCAGTCCAGAATGGCATTGCTACCCTGGAAGAGCAGATTCAAATGTCGGTAATCACATCACCCATAAATGGTACCGTTGAGGATATCCCGATCAAAGTAGGGCAACTGGCATCGCCGGCCTCCCCCATTCCGGCATTCCGCATCGTTAACTTCTCAAAAGCCAAAGCCTTGGCCGATGTTGGGGAGGCTTATTCATCAAAAGTGAAAACCGGTGATCAGGTAAAAATCTTTTTACCCGATCTGAACAAGGAACTAATCGAACAAATAACATTCTCAAGTAAATATATCAATCCAACCAACCGCACTTTTCTTGTTGAGGCAGCCCTGCCCGCCTCCGATATCCTGTTTCGTGCCAATATGATTGCCGTGCTGAGGATCAAGGATTATACAAACCCTTCAGCGATCGCCATTCCTCAGAATTTCATACAGAATTCACGCGATGAGGGTCAGTTTGTGTTTGTAGCAGTTGAAGAAAATGGAAAAAAAATTGCCCGCAAAAAAACCATTACCCCATCTGTCTCTTATAACGGCCTCACAGAAGTGGTTGATGGGTTAAATGAAGGCGACAAAATCATCACTGCCGGTTATAAAGATTTGTACAATGGCCAGCCCATCGATTATTAATCTGAATCAGAATGAAAG
Source organism: uncultured Bacteroidales bacterium (assembly GCA_903875045.1). Lineage (GTDB taxonomy): Bacteria > Bacteroidota > Bacteroidia > Bacteroidales > FEN-979 > CAIVAT01. The sequence continues at coordinate 24,475 of CAIQUS010000106.1, read as the reverse complement.
AAAAACAACACAAGCTCAAAGAATTTTTTGCAACAAGCTGGTCTATTGACAACAAAGTGAGCATTTTTGTACTCACGATCATCATTACCACATTGGGGCTTTTGTCATATTTCAGCATCCCAAAAGAACAATTTCCTGAAATAGTCATTCCTACTATCCTGGTGAACACGGTTTATCCCGGCACCTCTCCCGAGGATATGGAAAACCTCGTTACCCGCCCCATTGAAAAACAATGCAAATCACTGGCGGATGTCAAAAAGATTACCAGCAATTCCATTCAGGACTTCTCTACCATTGTGGTGGAATTCAATCCCGGCATTGATGTTTCAGAAGCCAAGCAAAGGGTGCGCGATGCTGTTGACAAATCTAAAACAAATCTGCCGAATAATTTACCGAAAGACCCGGATATCAAAGAGTTCGACATCTCGGAAATTCCAATCATGAACATCAACCTTGCCGGGGATTATGACCTGCAGCGATTGAAAAAATATGCCGAGGACGCACAGGATAAAATCGAAACACTGAAGGAAATTACCCGTGTAGATATTGTTGGTGCTCTTGAACGGGAGATCCAGATTGACGTGGACATGTACAAAATGCAGGCAGCCAGTGTATCTTTCCGCGATATTGAATCGGCTGTTTCAGCAGAAAATGTTACAGTTTCAGCAGGAACAATCACATCCTTCGGAACCAAATATACCATCCGGCTGGCCGGACAGTTCAAATCTCCGGATCAGATCAAAACCATTATGCTGAAATCGGCCAGTGGTGCCATTGTTTATATTCAGGATGTGGCCGATGTAAAGGATTCATTCAAGGAACAGGAAAGTTTTGCCCGCCTCGACGGAAAAAACGTCATCACCATGAACGTGATCAAAAAAAGTGGTGAAAACCTGATCAATGCTTCCGATAAAATACAGGAGATCATGGATGGGTTGAAAAAAACCTCCTATCCGCCCGACCTGAATGTGGCCATCACCGGCGATCAGTCCCGTTTTACAAAAAGCACCCTGGAAGAGTTGAACAACACCATCATCATAGGGTTCATCATGGTGATTGTCGTTCTGATGTTCTTCATGGGGTTCAACAACGCATTCTTTGTCGCATTGTCAGTCCCGTTATCTATGTTTGTGGCATACCTGATCATGCCCAGCCTGGGTTTCACCATGAACATGATTGTTATGTTCGGATTCATTTTTGCGCTTGGGATTATTGTGGATGATGCCATTGTGGTTATTGAAAACACACACCGGCTTCACCGGGACCAGCCTGATATTGTGAAAGCGGCGAAAAACGCCGCCGGTGAAGTTTTTCTGCCTATCCTTTCAGGAACCCTTACCACTTTGGCTCCCTTTTTTCCGCTGGCTTTCTGGCCCGGGACCGTAGGTAAATTCATGCATTATATGCCGGTGACGCTTATCTTGACACTTTTTGCCTCGCTGTTCGTTGCTTATATCATCAACCCGGTGTTCGCAGTTACTTTCATGAAACATGAATATGACGAAACAGAACACAAAGCAGACCGGAGAAGATTGCTTATCACTAGCGGTATATTCCTGATCCTTGCATTGATTTCTTATGCTGCCGGAGGATTTGCCCTTGGAAATATTTTTATTTTTGTTTTGTTACTGAATGCACTCTACAGGCTGGTACTAAAAAGTGCCATCATTTACTTTCAAACAATCACATGGCCCAGGACTTTACATCTGTATGAAAAAACACTCCTGTTTTCTTTAAGAGGCCGTAACCCCTGGTATATACTTATCGGCGTGGTGTCGTTGTTGTTTTTCAGTTTTTATCTCATAGGGGTCACGAAACCTAAAGTTCTGTTCTTTCCGAATAACAATCCAACATTTGTAAATGTTTTTATCAAGATGCCGGAAGGTACTGATCAGAATGTTACGGATTCAGTGACCACCATGGTTGAAAACAGAGTGACCAGTGTGCTAGGCAGCAAGAACCCGGTGGTTGAATCAATCATCACCAACGTTGGTTTTGGAGCCGGCGATAATATGTTCGACCGGTCAGTCTCTTCAAACAAAGGAAAGGTAACCGTTAACTTTACTGAAAGTAAATTCCGGAAAGGCGTTTCAACCCAGGAAATCATGGATAAAATCAGGGCAAACCTGAAAAACATTCCCGGCGCGACCATAAGTGTTGAAAAAAACAAGATGGGACCTCCTACCGGTAAACCAATCAACATTGAAATAACAGGTGAAAACATGGATGATCTGATAGCAACCTCTGTCGGTTTCAAATCATATCTTGATTCAATACGAATACCGGGAATTGAACAAATCAAATCGGATTTTGACAACAACAAACCCGAAATCATCATTCAGATTGACCGGGTACGGGCCAACCGTGAAGGATTATCCCTTGGCCAGATAGGAATGGAACTGCGTACCGCCATCTATGGAAAAGAGATCTCAAAATACAAGGAAGACGAAGATGAATATCCCATTCAGTTACGATACTCGGAAAAGGAGCGTACCAATGTGAATAAAATCATCAATGCCAAGATCACCTACCGTGATATGAATTCCGGACAACTGCGCCAGATTCCCATTTCCTCGGTGGCTACCATTCATTATAAGGATACGTACGGTGGCATCAAACGTAAAAACCTCAAAAGGGTGATCACCCTTTCCTCTGAAGTGCTGTCAGGATATACGGCCAATGAAGTGGTGGCAATGATCAACAAATCATTGCCCGCATACGTTATGCCGAAGGGTGTGGAGATCAGCCTTACGGGTGAACGGGAGGACCAGGCAGAAACGATGGTCTTCCTCATCAAAGCAATGATGATCGCGATCGGCCTGATCTTTTTTATCCTTATCACCCAGTTCGGATCGCTGAGTAAATCGTTCATTATCCTAAGCGAAGTCATTTTCAGTGTTATCGGAGTATTACTTGGTATCGCCATCTTCGGGATGTCTATCAGTATCATCATGACCGGACTTGGAATCGTGGCTTTGGGCGGAATTGTGGTTCGGAACGGTATCCTCATTGTTGAATTCAGCGATGAACTCAAATCACGCGGCATGAAAACAAAGGATTCTATCATACAGGCCGGAAAAACCAGGATTACCCCGGTGGTGCTTACAGCTACTGCAACAATGCTTGGTCTGGTCCCTCTTGCGGTGGGAATGAATATCAACTTTGTGACCCTTTTTACTGAGCTGAACCCTCACCTTTACTTTGGCGGTGACAATGTGGCATTCTGGGGGCCCCTCTCCTGGACAATCATCTTTGGGTTGAGTTTTGCAACATTCCTCACACTCGTATTTGTACCAGCCATGGTGTTGATCGATGCACAGATGATCGCCGGGATAAGGCGGAGAAGGTCAAATCGTATTGCAAAAAAACTCAGCAAAAGGGGTTAACCCATTTTGGCAATGAGATTGAACAATATATTTATTGTTTCAATTTCATCCTGATCATTAAACCGGCCAATTTCGGAAATTATTTTTTCCCCTTCAGGATTTTCAAATTCCAATTTGAAAATCCTGCCCATGAACCAGTTGCCTGAGAACGGGGATTCATGAATCATTTTTTTGAACTCCCGGAATTGATACTCTTTCACAGTAAATCCAAGAATTTTATACGCCAATGTTTTTTCCCTGAAATCAATATTAAACGTTCTGTTTAGTTTATATAGTAAATAAACCATATACCCGACGCCAATCGGAAATGCAATAAAAGCCTTCAGCCCAACTTCAAGTCTAAAGAATTTATCACTGGTTATCATATCAACACCTATGATGATAAAAGTCACCATAAGAAATGATAGAATAATCCTTAACAGAGTTTTACCCCGCAGGGTGACAAGGCCAGCTTCAGGTTTAATGGTAATTCTGGTATTCTTACTGAGTTTTTGAGACAATCCGGCAAGAATATTAAAACCGAATTCGTGTTCCATGGGAAAATGGTAATTGTGGCCAACATCAGAAAAGCAATGGCAAAGGTTTGTTTAAATAAACAGAATTTTAGATGGTTAGTATTTTTCCAAAAGTTTGGTCAGTTTTATTTTCTGGCTCAGCACTGTATATATGGACTGCATATAATCACTGTTTGATGCGAGAAACTGGTTGTACCGTTGATTCAGGTCAGTACTTCCAACCATGCCCTGTTTGTATTTCTCCATGGTTTTTTCGTAAATTTTCAAAGCTGTTTGAAATCCTTTTACCTTATTCAGGTAAATTGCGTAGGCATTGCTAAAATCAGTCTTTACCGTTTCAACCTGGAGTTCCAGTCCAACCCGCATTTTCTCATCGGTTACTTTGGTCTTGGCAACATTGAGCCTGGCCTGGTCTACTGAATATTTACGGCTGCCACTGCTCCAGATAGGAATTTGCAGCGAGACGCCAAAAACCACTGAAGGATACCAGACCTCACTGGTTTTAAAAAAATTCCAGGCACTTCTGTTGGCACTTGTCGATCCGGATAAAAAACCACTTAATGTTGGCTGATAAGCTGTTTTTGCAAGTTTATACTGCATCAGTGTCAGATAATCTGCCTTTTTCAAAAGAACATAGTCAAGATTCGAATTGTAATCAAACTGTTGATTGACCAAGGCATCGTGGTTAACCTGGGCGAGGAAGAAGTCGAGGTTATCGGTTTGCACCAACTCCTGGTTATCTTTCAGTCCCACGATAAATTTAAGGCTGGCATAGCCCAGACTTCTGAGGTTTTTGGTGTAGGTAATCGTGGCCTCAAGGTTTGACCTGTTCAAATCGGCCTGATCCACCTCAATATCTTCGATTAATCCGGCCTGATAGCTCTTTCTGGCCTCTTCTACCAACCTGCTGACGACAAGATAGGTGGAATCAAGAATTTTAATCCCTTCGTCAACTACCAGGAGACGGATGTAGGTATCGGCAACCAGATCACGGACTTCAACTTTATCTCTGACGTTTTTTTGTTTGGATGTTTCAAGAAATGCTTTGGCAGTTTGCAAGCCAACAAGATACTGGCCACTATAAATGAGTTGCGTCAAAGATCCTTTGAGAGATGCATTAAATGGTGTGCCAAACTGAACCGGGACATAGGTGCCGGGTTTCTGCATAATTTCTCCTGGCAGCAATGTAGTAGCGATGACCAGATTATTCATGTAATCGACCCCGGCATTGATCTGCGGGAGCCCGATTGCGGTATTTTGTTTCACCATTTTCCGGGCAATCTCAACATCGGTTGAAGAATTCTTCAGGTCATAATTATTTTCTGCGGCATAAGCCTGTGCCTGTTCCAGTGAAAATCGTAACACCTCCGGGGTAGAAGCCGAAGGTTTATTTTGGGCGATTGTATGCAGCCCGGTGAATAGGCAGGTAAAAATGAGTGCAATGAAAAATCGGTAGTTCATTTGAGTTAATTAAATTTTTTAAAGTTAACCTTCCGCTTCTGTTTTTCATAATAACTAATCCCGTCCGGATTGGCAATGCCACGGATAAAATTATCGAACATCACATCGAACAGGGTTTGAAATGAAAATTTATCGGCCGGGAAAAATTCAGGATTATGCAGGTCTATCAACCGCCTGATATAAAGTCGTGCAACCAGTTCAATGCTCAGATCATCACGGTACATACCCTGGCTAATCCCTTTTTGCAAATTAATTTGTATTTTGTTGTATATAAATTCTATACGTTCATCAACATGTTTATGATAAATATCAGGATAATATTTCTTCAAGTCAAAGGTCATGGAAGGACTCACATCGCGAAACCTGTCCCCAAGGTCACGGCTAACGATTAGTAAAATATCAATTGCATTGACACCCTCGAAATTATGATTATCAAAAATGATTTCAAAATTTTGCCGTTCAAGTTCAAGCAATCTGGCAACCAAGGCGGTTTTACTCGAAACATACTGGTAAAGCTTCTTTTTTGACATGCCAAGGTCCCGGCAAATATCATCTACTGAAATGCTCCTGACACCGTATTTATAGAAGAGTTCCCTTACTCTTTCCAGAATGTCGACCAATGCTTTATCCATCGTGTTTTTTAATGAAACAATCAGAATTGTAGTAATTTGCTTGTAATCCCGGGCTTGATATTTTTTCTGCCCATGGGTATTCTTTGGTTCCGTACAAAGATAGGAATATTCCGAAAACAAGAAACAAAACAAGGGTAAAAAGTTTCTGCCGGATTTGAATTCCGATTTTTTTGTATGTTTGACGAATCTTAATCTTCCACGATGAAAAAAATCAATATTTTTTTAGCCGGGTTCCTGATTTTTCAAACTGCATTGACTCAAAATATTGACTGGCAAACCTTTTACGAAAAATCCGGAAAACTCGAAACACCAGGATATCAGGCGACCATCGACTATTGTAAGCAACTCGCAGCGGGGTCAGAAATGATTCATTTCGTTACTTTTGGCAAAAGCGCCCAGGGCAGGGAGATGCCAATGCTGATTCTCGACAGACAAGGTTTCATGGATCCTGGTTCAATCCGGGCGTCAGGCCGAACAATTCTATTGGTTCAGGCATGCATCCATGCCGGGGAGTGCGAAGGCAAAGATGCAGGACTTATGCTTTTTCGTGACCTGGCAATATTTCCACGAACCTCATTGAAGTTTCTTGACAATGTTTCGATCATCTTTATCCCGATTTTCAATGTTGACGGACATGAACGGTTTGGCCCATTCAATCGTATCAACCAAAACGGACCCAGGGAGATGGGTTGGCGAACCACTGCCGGCAACCTTAATCTCAACCGTGATTTTCTAAAGGCAGATGCACCTGAAACACAAGCCTGGCTGCGGATGTTCAACCAGTGGATGCCCGATTTCTTTATTGATTGCCATACAACCGATGGCGCCGATTATCAGTATATACTCACCTACCTGATGGAAATTTATGGCGACATGGATGAGGGATTATCAAACTGGTCAAAAAATTCGTTTCTCCTGCAAATGCAATCCCACCTGAACAATGGGGGATACCCGGTATTTCCTTATGTCGATTTCCGTAACTGGCATGACCCCAGGAGCGGGCTGATCTCAGAAGTTGCACCACCCATGCTTTCGCAGGGGTATACTGCCCTGCGAAATCGTCCCGGTCTGCTGATCGAAACGCACATGCTGAAACCTTACCGGCAGCGGGTGGAAGGTACGTATGAATGTATCCTCACCGCCCTTGAAATCCTGAATAAAGAGTCGGGAAACCTGAAACGACTGATTCAAAACGCTGATCAGTTTGTTAGCAGTGAATCCTTTTTAACCACTCCTTTCCCACTTCAGTTTGAAACAAGTATGGATGACAGTACCATGGTTGAATTCCTCGGAATGGAATACAATGTTGAAAAAAGCGACCTCAGTGGAGGCGATTGGTTTAAATACACAAAGACACCAGCTACCTTTCATATTCCATATTTTTCCTCGGCAAAGCCTGTACATACAACAAAACTGCCTTACGCGTACGTCATCCCGCCGGAGTGGTCCAACGTAATCGACCGGTTGACAATTCATGGGATCAAAGGAACCAAACTATCACGAAACGAAACAATTAAAATATCCACCTGTCGATTTAAAAATCCTAAATGGCAACAAAATCCTTATGAAGGTCGTCATCCTGTAACAAACATTGAGTACGATGAGATCGTGGAAACACGGTTATTCCCAGCGGGATCGGTTGTTGTGGAGATGATGCAACCGGCTGCGCGTATCATTCCTCACATTCTTGAACCCAAAGGCAACGGATCGTTTGTTTACTGGGGCTTTTTTGATGCCATCTTCGAACAAAAAGAGTATGGCGAATCGTATGTTATTGAAAAAATGGCCCGTGACATGATGGCAAAAGATCCGGTTTTGAAAAAAGAATTTGAAGAAAAAAAAAGCACCGATACCACCTTCGCTAATAATCCTTTGCTGATTCTAAACTGGTTTTACAATAAATCACCCTATTTTGACAAAAGGAAAGGAATTTATCCTGTGGGGAAAATTTACGATCAAAAGGTGCTTGAATCGCTCAAACAATGATTCCCGGCTTGCCGGTTACAACTTTCCCGATGATGGCAGCATCCATGTTTCCTGCGGCATGAAGGTTTGCAATAAATTCATTTGCCTGACCCTCAGGCATCGAAATCAGCAATCCTCCTGAAGTTTGGGCATCGGCCAGAATGAATTTCATTAACTCCGGAGTGGTTTCCTTCCACTGCACAACTTCCTTCACATAGTCAAGGTTGTTCTTTGTCCCTCCCGGGATAGCCCCGGCAGCGGCATATTCCCATGCGGCATCAAGAACCGGGATCATTTCTGTGGTCAGAATTGCCTGAACACCTGCGCTGTAAACCATCTCTTTTAAATGTCCAAGCAATCCGAACCCGGTAACATCCGTACAAGCGCTTACCGCAAAACCGGCCATGATTTCGGCTGCGCTGCGATTGAGCTCAGCCATTACCATCATTACCCTGTTAACCGCCGATTCACTGGCCAACCCTCGTTTGATCGCGGTAGTAATGATCCCGGTGCCAAGAGGCTTGGTGAGTATCAATGTGTCACCTGGCCTGGCTGTGGAGTTACGAAGAATTTTTGCGGGATGAACCAAACCGGTTACAACCAGGCCGTATTTCGGCTCACTGTCTTCAATGCTGTGCCCCCCGATCACCTGAATACCGGCCTCAGCAACTTTATCGCTAGCACCCCTTAGAATTTGCTGTAAAACCTCAATGGGCAGCTTCCGGTCGGGAAACCCTACAATACTCAGTGCAAACAATGGTTTTCCTCCCATGGCATACACATCGCTCAGTGCATTGGCCGCTGCGATGGCACCATACATATATGGGTCATCAACTACAGGGGGTATGAAATCTACTGTTTGAACAATGGCGGTATTTTCATCAATCTGATATACTGCTGCATCATCAGATGTTTCATGGCCAACCAAAATTGCAGGATTGTTCTTTCCAGGTATGCCTGATAATATTTTTTCCAGAAGCTGAGGCCTGATTTTACAAGCACATCCTAATGCATGTGTATACTCCGTAAGGCGGAAATTCAAATTTCCAATTTCGCCCTCTCCTTTCAATCTCCGGTACGCCTCCACAATAATCGGTATTGCAGTTTCAATTTCTTCACGGGTGGTCATCCTTCCCAGCGAAAAACGAATGGTTCCGATGGCAAATTCCATGGGGACACGCATGGCAGAAAGAACACCGGAAATATCCACATGGTCAGCATGGCATGCAGCACCTGCTGATGCCGCGATACCCTTCATCTCTTCGAGCAGCTGAGCAGCCTCTACGCCGGGAAAACCTAGACTCAATGTGTTTGGCAGCCGTAGTTCAGGATGACCGTTTAGTCTTACCTCCGGAATGGCTGATCGGATTCCATCGTGCAACCTGTCGCGAAGTGCCTGAATTTCGAATTTCGAATTTCGAATTTCCGATGACGGATGAGACACCACGGAGAGATGGTCTTCTGTCGTAAATCGTAAATCATAAATCGTACATATCTCAGCCGCTTTCCCCAAACCAACAATTTCCATCACATTCTCCGTTCCTGCTCTGAGGTTAGATTCGTGATCGGCACCATGGATTAATTTTGCCAGTTTCACACCACGGCGGATATAAAGTACACCTACCCCTTTCGGAGCGTATAATTTGTGACCGGCAACAGATGCCAGGTCAATATTCATCCGTTCAACATCCAAAATGATTTTCCCGACCGATTGTGCTGCATCTGTATGAAAAATGATCCCATGTTCCTTTGCGATTTTCCCTATTTCAGCAATGGGCTGGATCGCTCCGGTTTCATTGTTGGCATGCATCACCGTGATGAGTATGGTTTGAGGAGTAATCGCCTGTTGAACATCATACGGGTCAATTATCCCGAATTCATCAACTGGCAGGTAGGTGACTTTATAACCAGTTTCTTCGAGGTAATGACAAACCTCGGTTACAGCAGGGTGTTCGATGACAGAGGTTATGATATGGTTCCCCTTCGCCCTGTTTGCAAGCGCTACTCCTTTGATGGCAAAATTATTGGATTCTGTGCCCCCGCTGGTAAAAACGATTTCGTCGCTCTTGGCGTTCACCAGGGCAGCAATTTGGGCCCGAGCCTTTTCCACGGCTACTTTTGACTGGATACCGAAAGAATGAACACTTGAAGGGTTGCCAAAATAACACTCCAGGTAAGGGCGAATGGCTTCAATCACCAATGGATCAACAGGTGTTGTGGCATTATAATCGAGGTAAATCGGTTCCATGTTGAATGTATTTATAGCTAAATTCTATGAGATGTGCTGCATCTGTTTCAATATCTTCTCCTGAAATCAGAAAATCATGCACAGTTTTATTCTTTCTGCGCACTGTTGAAAAAAGATACGCTTTATCATAATACGACAAGGCAATGGTTGCAACCTCATCAAACCGGCTATTTTCGATCGCTGTAATTGCTTCCCTGGTTCTTGTGCCCCCCAGTCTTTCTCCGATTCTGATAATGGCATCGGAAAGGAGTTCCTTATCATACCCCGCATACTCCATTACCAACCTTTTAATCCTGATGGAAGCATCCAGGTCAACCCTGATCAATGGACTGCTGCTGATATGTTCCACTATCGGGTCAGGTAGCGTAACCTTACCGATCATCCGGCTTTCATCTTCCACCCATATCATTTTTGAAAAATCAAGATCGGACCACCGGGAATACAAATTATTTTCAAATTGTTCATTTGTCGGTTGAGCCGGTTGACCCAATGCGCCGAAAACAGAACCTTTATGACAGGCCAACCCTTCAAGGTCAACCACTTGTTCGCCTTTTGAAGCAATCGATTTCAATAATGCTGTTTTACCTGTCCCGGTAAAACCTCCCAAAACAATTATTTTCCCTGGTCTTGAAAGATCTTCACGGATAAATCGCCTGTAATCTTTATACCCGCCTGAGAGTAAAGCAACCTCATAACCGGCTTTACTGAAAACTTCGGCCATTAATAAACTTCTGAGGCCGCCACGCCAGCAATGCAATAATATCTTCTGGGTTGAACTGAAAGTCTGCAGAGAATCGATATACCAACCTGTTTTTGGCAGCGCATAATCCAGCCCTTTGAGCACAGCATACTCCCTGCCCGACTTAACATAAAGTGTCCCCACCACAGCCCGTTCGGCATCAGTGAATAAAGGAAGATTGAACGCACCGGGAATATGGCCCTGGTTAAACTCTCCCGGCGACCGGACATCAATCACCGGATACTTCTTAGCCTCCTGTACAAAACAGGTTGGTTCGATGGGCAGGATCATTGTTGGGTTTACAGTATTTGTCAAAAATAAGCCTGTTTTCCCAGCTAAACAAGCATCAGTAATAATTTATACCTTTGCAGTCTAAATAAAAAAGTATGAGCGATTCCATCCATCATGAATGCGGTATCGCCTTGGTGCGCCTCCTCAAACCGCTTGAATACTATCAGGCTAACTACGGAACAGCTTTTTACGGCCTTAATAAACTGCACCTGCTCATGCAAAAACAGCATAATCGCGGGCAGGATGGGGCAGGTATTGCAAGCATTAAATTTGACCTGGATCCCGGGAACAAATTTATCAACCGTATCCGTTCAGTTGCCAATGCCCCGATTCAGGACATTTTCAACAAAGTCAGCACCAATCTGAAAGATATTGAAGACCGCCATCCTCAGCGGTTAAATGATGTGCAGTGGTTAAAACATCATGTGGACATGCTGGGGGAACTCTACCTTGGACATCTCCGTTATGGGACTTATGGTAAAAACAGCATTCTTAATATTCATCCGTTTGTCAGAGAAAATAACTGGATGACTAAAAACCTTGTCCTTGCCGGTAATTTTAATCTCACCAACGTAGACGAACTCTTTGAGAAATTGATTGATTTGGGCCAGTATCCGGTTGAGACCAGTGATACCATCACGATTCTGGAGAAAATGGGTCATTTTCTGGATGAGGAAAATGAAGAACTATACCAAAAATTCAAGGAAAAAGGTTTTCCAAAACGGGAGATCACCAATCAGATTGCAAAACATCTTAACGTTCAGAAAATTCTACGCAGAGCTGCGAAAACATGGGATGGCGGTTATGTCATTGCCGGGATGTTCGGTCATGGCGACGCGTTTGTGATGCGTGACCCTTCTGGTATCAGGCCTGCTTACTATTATAAGGACGATGAAATAGTGGTGGTCACTTCAGAGCGTCCTGTTATTCAAACTGCGCTGAATGTTACATTTGATACAATCCATGAACTACTGCCCGGCCATGCGCTCATTATTAAAAAAGATGGCAAGGTAGCTGAAAAAGAATTCAGCAAACCAATGGAAAAGAAACCCTGTTCATTTGAGCGGATTTATTTTTCAAGGGGTACTGACAAGGAAATTTACCGGGAACGGAAAAATCTGGGCAAACTTCTCACCCCTGCTATTCTGAAAGCCATTGACCATGATGTTGAAAACACTGTATTTTCCTATATCCCTAATACAGCCATCGATGCATATTACGGGCTAATTGAGGCGATGGCAGCATTTTGCGATCAGATCAAGATCGATCGGATCCTTGATGCAGGAAAATCGCTCAACAAGGAAAAACTTAACACAATCTTTCAGTTGAAGCCCAGGGCTGAAAAAGTAGCGGTAAAGGATGTGAAACTGCGAACCTTTATCACCAGGGATTCCCAACGTGATGATCTGGCTGCCCATGTTTACGATATCACTTATGGCAGCATCCGCAGGGGCATCGACAACCTTGTTGTACTCGATGACTCGATTGTGAGAGGAACCACCCTTAAACAGAGCATTCTTCGGATTCTCGACCGGCTGGGGCCACGAAAAATCGTCATCGCCTCCTCTGCACCTCAAATCCGCTACCCTGATTGCTACGGAATCGATATGGCCAAGATTACCGACTTTATTGCTTTCAAAGCAGCCATCGAACTACTGAAAGATACACATCAGGAATATATTATCAACGAGGTCTACAATAAATCCAAAGCCCAGGCTAACCTTCCGAAGGAAAAAATCAACAACTATGTGAAGGATATCTATCAACCATTTACAGCTGAAAGGATTTCAGATAAAATTTCAGAACTGCTAACCCCTACCTCCTGCAAGGCCAGTGTGCAAATTGTCTATCAAACCATTGCTGACCTCCATGAAGCCATTCCAAACCATAAAGGCGACTGGTACTTTACAGGGAATTACCCGACTCCCGGCGGGAATAAAGTGGTAAACCGTGCGATGATCAATTATATTGAAGGAAGAAATGTGAGAGCTTACTAATAGTTTACCAGTTTACCACTTTACCACTTTACCAGTTCACTAGTTTACCATCTTAAACCAGCTTTGCGATTCTATCTGCGATACTTTTAAACTCTTCCGGTGTAAATGTTAGTTTAGACCTTTTAAAATCCATATCGAACATGGTTTTCAATGGAATCAGGTGAATGTGTGCATGTGGTACTTCCAATCCAATCACAGTAACACCAATGCGCTGACAAGGGATAACTTTTTCGAGTGCCTTTGCGACTTTTTTTGCGAAATTCCACAATCCGGCATGCAGATCATCCTCAATATCAAAAATATAGTTAACCTCCTTTTTCGGGATCACCAAGGTATGACCTTCCTGAAGAGGGTTTATATCAAGAAATGCCAGAAAATTATCATCTTCAGCAATTTTATAGCATGGGATTTCACCTTGAACAATCCGTGTGAATATTGTTGCCATATTTAAGCTTTTATGCGTGTGATCTCCACAATTTCAAATGTAATTTTTCCCGCAGGGACAGTAATTTCTACAGTCTCCCCAATGCTTTTTCCCAAAAGCCCTTTTGCGATCGGAGAACTCACAGAAAGTTTACCTATTTTAATATTGGCCTCGTTCTCAGGAACTAGGGTGTACGAAACACTGGCCCCATTTTGGGAATTCCTGAGCTTAACAGTTGAAAAGATCAATATTTTAGTATTGTCTAATTTTCTTTCATCGATGAGCCTTGCATTATTGAGTACCTCCTGCAATTTGGATATCTTCATTTCAAGCATCGATTGAGCTTCTTTTGCAGCTGCATACTCTGCATTTTCAGATAAATCACCTTTATCCCTTGCTTCAGCAATTTGCCGGGATATCGATGGTCGTTCAACAGTGGTCAACAAGTGCAAATCTTCCCTTAGTTTATCTAAACCTTCGGGTGTGTAGTATTTAATATCAGACATTTTACTAATTGTATTAGATGTTATAATAAGCCAAAAGACCCTGGGGAAGGGTCCTTTTGGTTAAAGAAACGAAATTATTGAAAAATTCTACTAGCTGCTAAAAGTTAAGTTTAATGCCAACACTATGTGTTCCCTGGAAAGGATTGGTTGCCCTGTAAGAATAATCTATTGCCAAACCTGACTCTTTCTCCTTGTTAAACGGAACAGAAACGGTGAAACCAGCGCTTGGTCCCGTAAAAACAGTGCCCCGGTCAGCCAGATTACTGTTAAACATACCACTCTGGTAAGTGTAACCCGCGCGAAGCTGGAGGTAATATTTAAGCGAATACTCGAGTCCTAGGATAAACTGATCCTTAGAAAATGAGTTTGAATTGAAATTTCCGGCAACAGTAATCTTGTGCATATCGCCAATAAAGAAATCATAAGAAGCACCAATGCGTAAAGTAGCAGGAAGTTCGTATGTGGCAGAACGCTGCTCAACCGTAAACTGATCATTGTTGTTATCATGGGTCGGGATTATTCCGCGGAAAGATAATCCATCCCCGCTGAAATGCATTGGCGCCCCAACATTTTTCAAGGCAATCCCGAATTTGATCTGTTCCTTCTCCCCAGTCACATATTGAATACCGGCATCAATGGCAAGGGCAGTAGCGCTCGCATCTGAAATTGATTCTGTGATCAGCTTCACTGCAAGACCTCCGTAAATACTGTTTGAGAAAGCTTTTGCGTAGGCTAAATTGATATTCATGTAATTTGGTTTAAACGTCCCGGCACCTTCAGGCAAAGCTGTGGTTGTTACCTGTATTTCCCCAAAAGTCATCGACATAACAGCCGCAGTGAGGACACCCCCATTCTGACCCAGTTTTTGGCTCAGACCAAAAGCCATCACATTGACTCCTGAGCCCTTCAGCCAGTTTGTATAGGAAAAAATAATGTCTGTCCCTTTTGTGAAACCAGTACCGGCAACATTGGTAAACAACGCTTCGAGTCCCTGGCCACATGAGGTGCCAACTCCTCCCCACCCTGAACTTCTTGCCCATGGGTTGATCAACAATTCGGCAGCGCCTGCCTGGCCAGAACGGTCCTTGTTTCCAGCAGTTACGTTATCCATGGGCAAAAAAACCAATCCCATCAGGAATATTGCAACTAAGCAGCTATATATATTTTTCATAATCACGGAATTTTTTGTTGTTTTCATGTTATTAATCGTAAAAGCTATTACAATGAGTTCAAATCGACAGGGCGCAATATTCCGAACCATTTGATCGTGCGCTCACCAAGCCCGTCAGCCTTTACGTGTATCAGATAAACCCCTCCCGCAATCGGGATCCCCGCAAAGTTCTTAAGATCCCAGTCTACCGAGGTCTTGGCATCCGTGTTCAAACCTGAAGTTGATCCTCTGGGTAAAGTAATACCAGATTTATCCACGTTAAACTGCCTGATCATCGTTCCACTCATATCAAAGATGGTTACAACACATTTATTGGGCAAATTGACAATTTTGATTCGATTATCAAGCTGGTTCCTCTCATAATCATCATAAGCAAAATAAGGATTTGGCACCACATTTATCCTGTCAAGATCCGTTGTAGCTTTTTCAGAATTATTTTTCGATGTCGAAATTGTATTCGTATTAAAAACATACATCGGATAATTGCGGTTAACTGTATCAGTTGAACCAGCCGGCATGGCAGTGGAGTAATACCGTTTGTAGGGTTTGGAAATACGGATTTTCGTTGTAACGGTATTGCTTAACCACTCCTGACCTTCCACCGACAAAGGAATGTTAACATACATGGCAGTACCATACGCATAAGGTTTAAAAGCATTTTTCGGTAAAATTGTCATGATATAAGCGCCAGCATCATACGCCGGGAAATCCAGATTTATCCCGGGAATCAGATACTTATAATGATTCATGATATAAACATAGTGTTGCCCGCCAAACACAGGAGTACCAGAAACATCATAAATCCGGCTGGAAGGATTCCACAACATATCACGTCCATTGTCGGCAACAAGCCACGAATTTTCACCAAACATGATATTCAACCGTTCACCGGTTTCAAGATTAATTGCATAACCCGGGAACCAGCCCATTCCTGTTGCGCTCATGTAGTTGGAATTATACATAGGATCAGAACTTACGACACCAGTATCACCATCAACATTCACAGATGCAGCAGAACGATAGCCAAAAAACTTTGCCCCACCCTGCGCAAGTTTTGCATTAGGGCACATTTCAATGACCGGGCACCGGGTCCATAATTTTTTATTGGGGGTCATTACCACATCAACACTCGCAATATTAAAAATGTTTGCGTAGGATTTTGTAATTTTTGAATACGCCGGCCCAACCGCCAATTCTTCTCCATTGGGATTGGTCGTCGAGATTTTATCACTACTGGCCGTGAGACAATACGGAGCCCAGGTTCCCGATTGGATTTTTTGGAAGTTTTTATTGGGGTCAACAGGAGATCCCTTTGATCCACTACCCATGTTCCAGTCATAATAATGCGTATCTGAACCTTTATATGTCCCGGATCGTATCCAGTTCAGGGAAGATTCAGGAACATCACTGTCAGGTACCCCCGAAAGCCACCTTCTGGTACTATCGGCATAAATTGGGGGAGAGGCATACAACAATCCATTGGTTGAAGTGAGTGTGCCACGAACTGAGTCTCCGGCATTTGGTACCTGCATAATAGTCAACGCAATACCAAGGTCGAGAAAACATTGCTCATATTGATAGATGGTTGTGGTATCAGACCGGTAAGTAACTCCTGTTGCATTGTTTGTCAACGACCATTTTCCAAAAAGGATTCTTTTCGTGTCGGGAAATTTAACTCCGATTGCAAATGGGTTATTTACTTTAACCTCAACCATTGAATCAAATTTCACGGTATATTCTCCATTTATGACATTCAATGGATCGATCACTTTAACCTGCAATGGGCCTTTTGAAGCAAGATAGGTTGGTTTATATGCAATGGGATATTCAGGATCACCCAGTTTTGTTTTTGCTGAATCGATCGGGGGTTTTGAAAGTATCTCATTGATGGTTGCTTCTGAAAACTCGAGAATCATTCCTCCGTTTCCCTGCCCCTGGATACGTGTGATGACTGGACCCTCGCCATAAACCGAATGGGGAACAACTCCAAGTGGTTCGTGAGGAATCGCAGTATAAACTTTAATGTTGCTCCGTCCGCGAAGATATGGTTTCTTCTGCCCGTCCAACGCCAATGGATCGGTTTGCACGTACTTTTTAAACTGATTGTATCCATAAGCAACAGCCATGTAGTAATATTGTTTATGGTTGATAAGGCGGTCATCCCCGGTTGCAAACATATCTTTACTGAAGACGAAAGAATGTTTGATTCCCTTATCTTCACCGGCAGTCATAACTTGACCAACATTTCCTCCGATGTTCTGATCATAGGTCCAGTTAACAAGTTTTGCAACTCCGTTTTGTACATCGCATTCCGCAACAATCCGGGCTTTGCTGGCATCATCCATGTCTGCCGCTGAAACTGTTGCATCCTTTAATTGGAAAATCTGATATCCTTCAAAACGATACAAAGAGTCGCTGCTTCTGATTGTCGGATCAACCTCGGCATATTTTTCATTGAAGTTGTTCCCCAAGTCATTCCATTTGCGGTTTGACAGATAAAGGATCAGGGAGTTTGGCAATTCTTCAATGGTAACATCTGGTGCATTTGGCCCGTTCAGTACGGCAAAACAGTTATCGAAAAGGCTCTGTGCCTTATCATCAACCTGCTGCAACAATCTGACCGACTCTTCAGGGGTTCCTGAAATGGAACGTGCCCATGGGATACCTACTGTGATATAATTACATGCGCCAGGTTCCAGTTTGAATGGGCCGGCAGATTGCATGAAACGACGGTCTGATGGGTTATTCTTGGCAGTGACCTCAGTCCATTCCTTTGGTCCGTTTGGAGGCAATCCATTGGTTCCCCAATCGCAAACATCTGTAAGGTTCGGGAACATAAAATCGCAATCTGGTCCATAACCTCCGGCTTTAACATTGGCATTACCTCCATAGACCATGTTGGAATTATCTTTCCAGATCCCACGGAGGAACAAGTAGTATTCAGGAGCATAATCAGGATCCTGCATATATTCAGGGACACCGGAATTATTGTTGTTGTGATAAACAAACCGCCTCATTCCATAACGCTCATTGTCTACAATCCCATCGCCAAAATTCACACCATTGATAGCTTCTGCACGAACTTTGTACATGGCAGAATCTAATCCCCCTGGCCCAAAACCCATTTTAATAATACTGCCGTCCATACCAACAATATCACAACTTCCTTTGAATGAAGGCCCTTTAAGTCCGGTTCCTTTGAAAGATGGATTGTCATACCCGTCCGGATCCATATATGGTCCCTGGAAGAAGTCAACCCCAATTGCAGGTGGATGAGCACCATAAGCATAACTCTGACCTGTTCCATCTATGGGAGTGCCATTGTAACAATAACCAAGCCCGCGATTTACATCGCAACCAACAAAGTCATCATTCGCATAACCCAAATCAGGGTCAACCCATTGACTGAAATAAGTACCGGTTAATGTGTAGGTAGAACGGTTAATAAGCTCGTATGAATAGAAGGTCATGTTATTTATTTCGTCGTTTGTTGCAAAGGCAAAATATTGTGCCCTGATTTCCATCCCGATAGGCTCACCTGTGGTTTCTGAATGGTAATTGCCCTTGTCGTTATAAACACTCCAGAGAGTTTGATCGCCTTTTAAAACCTGATCTACCAAAATTCCCATGGTATCGGCATCCCCGCCATTCTTTATTTTTGCGCGTGCCAGACGGGCACCCGGCTTCAGGTTAACAGGACAAAGTCTGTTTGAAAGATCATAATATGGATAGTCTCCTTGTGTAGGGTCATAATTTCCATCCCCGTTCACGTCAACAAAAGGTGCAAGATAATAGGCCTGCCCTTTTGATTTGTTTCCATGCGCAGGCCAGTCAGTAATTGACTTTGGAATGGTATAATTCGGGAATTCAGCCTGGTTATCCCACCATGCCACAAATTCCTGAACTTCAAGCCGGGTCATCGGATAAAGTTTGTCATATTCTGAGCATGTTTCTGTACTGATAGCTGCAGTACCGTCAACAGTCAATGGCCCGGGCCAAAAATCATTTTTTGTATGTGCAGTCGCCGTAGCAGGCCCTTGTCCATAACGATATGCAGCCAGCTTGAGGTTGTTGTTGACATCAATACCACCAATCCAGAGTGAAAAGGAGAACATCGAAGTCTTTTTCGAACCTTTAGGGATTTCATATTCGGCATTTTCAAGGAACCATCCATTGCCATAAGAATAACAAAGAGTCCTTACATTATTGATATCAAGATATTTATAACTTGACCCGGACGAACAGCCTGCGGCAGTTTCTTTAATGGTGTTGGTGCTCTTGGTGCCACCCACCTTGTGAAATTCCTCTGCAAGGAGCACATTTGAGACCACCATACAGCAGAGTGTAATCACTAAAAAGCGAAGAATATTTTTCATAGTTGCATTATTTTTAAACATACCGGAATTTCTTCTCATTAACATTGTCAAACACATTAGAAATTGAACATAAGGCCTAATCTGATGGTACGTGGTGAACTGTAACGATAAGGATTATTCATCTGGATCGAATACAGGTCACGGTACGATTGAGGATCAACCTGCTGACTGATGGCATTTTGCCATTCCGGGGCGCTGAGGAATCCATCATCAGCAGCATCGCCTGTTGCAGGGTATACAGCAGTAACATTCTGTGTATTTAACAAGTTTGCGAATTCAATGTAGACATTGATGGTCCCATCCTTTTTCTTACTGAGTGCAAAATTAAAGTCTTTGTCGAACCTGGCGCTAATTAGGAATTGCCAGGGTAAACGGGCTCCGTTTATACTCCCCTTGATTGGCCCCATGGCACCGTTGGGAAGAATTTTGCTTGTTTGAGTATACGGTGTACCTGATCCCCCGGTGAGCGTTACATTGGCACCAAGGTTAGAAAGGAACTGAACAGGCGCTTTACCGCTTTTTTTACGGTTGATAACCGGTCCGTTATAATCTTTTCCACCACCCCAACGGTAGTCAAAGCTGATGTTGAACTGGTGACGACGGTCAAAATTCAATGGGTTCAATGTACGAAGGTTTGGCTGATCAGAACGGATAATTGTACCGGCAGCATCAGGATCAGAACCAGTACCATCAGCAAACTGAAGCGTGTAATTGAATCGTAACCTGGCATTGCCTGATCTGCGGAGGTCATAGGTAAGGGTCAATCCCTTCACAGTTCCAAAGTCAATGTTGGTATATGAATAATAGGTTTTTGGATAAGCACCGCTTAAACGATATTGCTGAATCTGATCCCGCATTTCGCGATAAAAAACAGCCAGTTTAAGTGAAGATGAATTGTTTATTTTTTGTTGGAAACCTAACTCATAATCAATGGTTTTTTCTGGTTTCAGATTTGGATTGTTGATCGTACCTGAGGAACCGGTTACACCAATATAATAATAACTAACGGGCTGAATCTGGACCTCTGCAGACGACGGGCGCTGTGTTAAAATGTCATAATGTGCATAGAACAAAGCATCATCACTGATGGGGAATGAAAACGAAATACGGGGCATCCAGTTGGTTTGGGGATCATAATCCTGAAAAACATTCGCCTGTACGGATTTATTCGATGGATCCACCAGATATGGCTGCACGCCATTTCCACGGTCGAGAACACGCACAGGGTCGGTTATCACACTTCCTTCGGCGTTATACCATGAATTGTTGCTCCGGTAACCCGTGATCGTTGTGGGATTATTTGCATCATCAACATAAACGACATAATCGCTGCCCATACCTGAAGGGTGAGAAATGTTTGTGCCATTAAGCTGGGTAACCTCAGCAACTGTTTTTGCCGGATAAAACAGATAAGGATCCTTAAGTACCGGTTGATTGGCGTCGAAACGGTCAACACGAACTCCAACATTGAAAATCAAATCTTTAAAAGCGAATTTATCCTGAATATACCCTGCAATGTAAATTGGTTGGTACGGTCCGATTGCGCGTGTGTAGTTGCCATTCGCATCCTGCTGGGTAAAGAAATCATCAAAGCTGGTGCTTCCCGATACTTTTTTCCCGGTATAATCATATCCGTAATATCCAACAATCGGGGAGCCGTTATTCAGGACTTCATCAGCGCTGAACATATCCATGGTAAGCATTTGTCCGGCTGTTGACAAGGTATGGAGCTCCATATTCTTATCATAGTAATTGATGGTATTTTTGGCAAAATCATAAGAATACAAGTCAATCCAATCGCTGCCATCCACTGGTAATCCAAGTTTTTTCCGAAGGTTGATGTCAAAATTTCGCTGGAGTACGGGTACATAATTGCGGAAATAATTGATTGTATCCATAAAGACTCCATTCCGATAAACGGGTTGTGGATTTGCAAGGTTCAGATCGCGTAACTGGGCATTTGTCAAACCGCGCATAGCATCCCAAAGAAGAGTTCCGGTATTGCCATATCCTGAACTTTTCCGTTGCTGGTACTGTAACCCGATTTGAATTTCATGATTGCCAAAGTCGGCTGCAAACGAAGCGTTCACTGCAATCTGGTCGCTGGTAGCTTCATTATAGCCACCGGGCCTTGCGCCAACACCTGAGAAAAGGCCATAGGGACCAGAAGGCGCCATTCCATTAATAAGCCCTTTACCAGAAATGATCTCATCAATATTCTGATAGTGACCAACTGGGTCATCAAAAAGTCCATAATACTGATTGGTCCAATTGGTTGATTCGGGGTTCAAATCGGAACCTTTGAAAACCACAATCGTATCGCGAGTCCCATTCTGTAAATGTCCCCACATTCTGGAAACAGAGTCATAGGCAAGGGTCGGGGTATACGCACGAACAGTATGGGTAGCAAAACTGCCAACATATCCATATTGGAAGTAGTTGTTTTTGTGTTCGGCATCTTCAGTTTTTCCAAAACTCCTTGTAAAGTCGGCGCCGATGGAATAATAGATGTTTTTAACAAAACTCTTGCTGTCGGATGCCGAAGGAAACCGTTGGGTAAACCGTCCATTCACCCGCCAGGTATAACCGTTGGAATGAGAGTTGTTTTGCCAGTTCATCATGGAGTTGGCATAGTTGAAATTGCGGCTGTCGTACCATGTAAAAGTACCACCAAATGAGAGATTGATCGTAGGTGCAACCCTGAAATCAAGTTTTCCTGAAACATTGACATTGGTTCCGGCAGAATTAAGGGTGCTTTTTGTTTTCTCCATCTGGTTGAAGGTCAAAAACTCCGAATTATAAAATACGGCGTTGTTCTCTCCATAAAGGCGCAAAGGACTCATTGACAAACGATTTCTCTCATCATCTGTGACCCTGTATAGTGGAAACGCTGCAGGCGCGCCGTCTTTTTGATAAATCAGGTCACCGGCGATAAAGAAACCCATGATGGGTGTTTTATAACCACGTACCGTGTCTTTTTTAGAAACCAGCGGGCCGGTAAAATTCAATCCCAAACGGCTATATCCGAAAGCATCCAGATATTGTGATGTCTGAAGGTCAATTCCTCCTGAGAAATCTTTGGATGGACCTTTTGTGGTCACATTGATAATGCCCCCGGTTGCATCCCCGTAGGCAGCAGGAGTTCCGCCAAGGATAACTTCAACCTGTTCAATGGCACTCTGAGGAAGAGAATTGCTCCCTGTAACGCGCATACCATCAATAAAATATACGGTCCCTGAGGAACGCTGCCCGCGCATACTGGTAATATTGCCATTCGCATCTGTTGAGACACCACCCACCGTAGTGGCAACTGCTGCAGCAGATTTATTGGCCATTTTCGAAATTTCTTCCGAAGTAACAGTACCTCCGGAGGTTGTTTGGTCTTTCGAAATCAGAGGAACCTTGTAATCAACAACTTCAATTTCTTTGAGTGTTGTGGTGGAAGCTTCCAACTCAAGGTTCTGGAAGGTAATTTTATCGGGTGAAATATAAATTCCCCGATACATGAAGGGGTTGTATCCCACAAAACTCGCCTTGAGGTCGACTTTCCCAGGCGGGATCGGTTTAATTGTAAAATTTCCATCGAAATCAGATGTTGACCCACCAACCTGGACACCCCCGACCTCAACAACAACATTGGCAAAGGAAATTGGTTCCTTTGTCGCCTTGTCAATAATTTTTCCTTTGAGTGTTCCCGAGCCGGTTTGTGAAAATACCAACACACTTGTTGCCAGTACAAAACCAATAGTAAATAGTAAATTTCTTAACATACCATACAATTTTATGTTAGATTATAATTGCGCTTTTAAAAGGCGGTAAATGTAATAATTATTTAAAATCAAACAGAAAATTATTTAATTCCTTAATCAAATATATAACCATTCTAAATTAGCCTGTAGTCTATTCTACGAACCGTTTTAAACGATCGGTAAGCGGGGAATAAAAGGGGGTAAAATCGCTTCTTTAACGCTTGGTGGGAGTTACCTTTACAGATTCCTTTTTCGTTTTTTTCATACTTGCTTTGGTCGATTTCGATTGCATGTTGTTATGTCGCTTGACCGCCTTGTTATATTCACTTACAGCTTGTTTTTGCTTTTGTGCCCGTTCCCTCGCAATTTTTTTCTGGTTTACCCGGGTCTCCTGCGGGGAACAGGAAACAAAAAGAAAAGGGATAACAATTAAACAGATAAAAAAAATGATTTTATGCCTTGAACCCATAATTGTCTGATTAAATAGTTTTCAGGAACCCTACCTGGTAAACATGTCAAAAAGGAGGGTCGAAGTATATTTTATAATATTGATTGATTGATTGATTGATTGATTGATTGAAATGTGAAATATTGTACCCGACAAATGGCCCATCTTAGCGCCTTAGGCGCGTTATCTTTGTAGCAGATTACAGATGGTCAATGCCATTGAGCTCCAGAGGAGCGAAATATATTAAAACCATTTACAACAGTCTATAAAGATATCGCTCCTCCGGAGCTCTTACGAACGAATTGGCCTTAGCCTAATCGGGTAGGAAGCGGCTCGCGCCGCTGTCCCCCCACACCACCGGGCATACTTGTTAGTACCACGGCGGTTTCTATTAGCTTTTACACCTTCATTCTTAGATATAACGATAGTAAGCCTTGTCGGGCAAACCAGTTCAGATTCATGGCTTGGCTGACAGCTGTTTTCTTTGACATCTGCCACCATCCCTGTGAGTACATAATTGCATTCCAGCTTTTGCGTTCGGGGATGTCAAGGCTACGAAGGAGCTTA
>CAIQUS010000105.1 GCA_903875045.1 uncultured Bacteroidales bacterium | reverse complement strand
CGATTGTTTATCAACATTTAAAATAATATTTGTTAGCATGTGCTGGATTTCGATAAGCCAAAACAACACCAGCAAACTATCTTGTTAATTACCGCATAAAACTGTTAATAACGTTAATATTTACAACTGATTAGTTACGAAATTAGAAATTAGAAATTGGGCCTTGGGGCTTGGGGCTAGGAATTTATTAAATGACTATTGATCAGATAACAAAGAAAATAAATACCCGGAAGGTTGGAATTGCCGGCTGTGGCGGCCTGGGTTCCAATTGTGCTGTTGCCCTTGCCAGGGTTGGTATTGGAACACTGGTTATCGCCGATTTCGATGTGGTTAGCAGGAGCAATCTGAACCGGCAATACTATTTCTCCGACCAGATTGGCATGAAAAAAACAGAGGCGCTTACAGATAATATTCAACGGATAAATCCTGATGTCAGGATAATTTCCCATGCCATCAGGTTGACAAAGGATAATATCCCTTTGGTTTTTGCTGATTGTGAAGTGATTGTGGAAGCTTTCGATCTCGCTGATCAGAAAGGGATGATCATTGAAACAATTTCGACTGAAATGCCAGCTGTTCCACTGGTGGTTGGCCTTGGAATGGCGGGATGGGGCATGAATGATTCAATTCATTGTCGCAAAGCCGATAACATATATATATGTGGTGACGAAATTTCTGAAATTGGGCCGGAAATGCCGCCCATGGCACCCCGTGTTGGAATGGTGGCCAATATGCAGGCGAATATGGTGATGGAAATATTGTTAAATAGTGAAATGGCGAAATAGTGAAATGGCGAAATCGTGAAATGGTGAAAATATGAAAATCCTTTTAAATAATAATCCTGAAGAATTCGGAGGTGAGGTGATGACGGTGAATGGCCTGCTCCAGGCTAAAAACTTTACCTTTAAAATGTTGGTAATAAAGATAAATGGTGTTTTGATAAAAAAAACTGAATATGAAACCGCCCTGGTTCAAAACGGTGATGATGTTCATGTCCTCCATCTTATTTCCGGAGGATAACATCAACTGTTTAGGTTCCCTTTTTGTAAATCGTAAATCGTAAATCCTAAATCGTAATTCGTCATCTTGTCATTAAACTACCTCCGCCACCACAAACGTACTTCCTCCCACAAAAACCAGATCATTCGGCCCCGCTGATATCTGAGCTGTTTGTAAAGCTGATTTAACCGAAGGATAACAAGCTCCTTCAAGACCGGCAGCGATGGCTTGCTGCTGAAGTTCCAATGCATCAAGGCCGCGTGGAATGTCGGGTTTACAAAAATAGTACGTGGCGTTCCGGGGAAGCATTTCAAGAATGGGAGGAAGATGTTTGTCATTTACAACACCAATCACAAAGTGGAGATGCTGGTGGGGTGTTGAAGCAATCTGAGACAAAACCTCCCTTAGTCCGCCTTCATTGTGGCCGGTATCGCAAATGGTCAAAGGGTTCTTGTTCAGAATCTGCCACCGCCCAGAAAGTCCGGTGTTATTTATGACTTCCCGGATGCCGGTCCGGATAATTTCAGGAGACAATTCCAGTCCCAGATTTCTGAGTTGTTCACAAACACCCATTACGGTCACTATGTTTTTTCGCTGGTAGATCCCTGCTAGTGGTGAGATGAGATGCATGAGATATGGATTCCCGTCTTTATATATATCCATCGATCTTCGGTTGGCATGTTTCCCCTGGATTTCAAAATTATCAGCCCGGAAGTGGTGATCAGCATAAGATATTTTGGACTGGCAATCAGCAGCTTTTTGTTGAAAAACAGGTTCGGCTTCTTTCTGTGTCTCACCAATAATAACCGGTATTCCAGGTTTAATGATGCCTGCCTTTTCAAACGCAATTTCTTCAAGGGTACTTCCAAGGAATTGGGTATGATCAAAACTCACATTGGTAATAACCGATGTGAGCGGGGTGATGATATTGGTAGAATCTAGCCTTCCGCCCAAGCCCACCTCAACAACAGCCACATCAACTTCCTGCTTTCTGAAATAGTCGAAAGCCATGCCGACAGTGAGTTCAAAGAACGACGGGCAGATGGGCTCAAATTGTTGCCGGTACTTTTGAATAAATGAGATAACAAAGCGCTGATGGATCATTTTGCCATTTACCCGGATTCGTTCACGAAAGTCCTTTAAATGCGGGGAGGTGTAAAGTCCGGTACGCAGACCTGCAGTTTGCAGAATTGAAGCTAGTAAATGTGAAACGGAGCCTTTGCCATTGGTTCCGGTAACATGGATCGACCTGAAGGAATGCTGAGGATTGTCAAGCAGGTTGCAAAGTGAAATGGTATTGTCGAGATTGGCTTTATAGGCCTGGCCGCCAACCCGATGAAACATCGGTAGTTGGGCGTACAAATAATCAAGTGTTTGGGTATAGGTCATCTAAGAAACAATGCAAGAATTCCAACCATGATGCTCGTCTGGCCAGCCCAGAAAATGAACATCCATTTGATAATTTCTGCCTTGGTTTTCTCGATTCGTCCATCCAAATTACAGATGTCATTCTTTGTTGCAAGTTCGTCCTTCTTGTTTTCGAAAGTTTCAGTAACTTTTTGTTCAACAAATTCCACCAAAGTTTTTGCTTCTTTTTCACCGATCTTTGACCGGAGGATATTGTACACATCCAATGTTGTGACTGTCATATCGTTCTTTTTTGCCATATTGATATGCTTTATCGGGTTTCCACACCAAAGGTAATACAAAAAACAGGAAATGTTAACAACAATTTAGTAAATGGCCCCCCCGGATGAATCATTAGCAGCCCCTGTTACGCTTTGCAGGCAGTTTAGTTCGTTTCGCCAGCGCAATACGCCAAGGAAGGCAAATATCAGCGCTTCTTTGAAGTTTATTGTATAATCATCAGGAATAATGATTTCTGGCACGGCGTGATAACGAATCCGGCTGATTAAAAATTTGTTGAAAGCGCCTCCTCCTGTGATGAGCAGTTTAGCTTCTCTTTTTAACCCGGTGGCTGCGGCAACCTGAAGGGCGATGTGTTCACAAACAGTTGCAAGCAGATCATTGGAAGGTAGGTCCGTGCTATTCAACATTGGGAAAAAGTGCTGAACAACCCACTCTTTGCCCAATGACTTCGGGGCTTCAAGTTGATAGTAGGGAAGGAGATTGAGGTCGTCAAGCAATTTTGAATTCACTGTTCCTGCTGCCGCCAAAGATCCATCCGGATCGAAATCATAGCCACTTAAAGATGCAATTAGATTCATCACGATATTTGCCGGACAAATATCATAGGCGATTCGATTTGTCTCTGTTTGATAAGAAATATTTACAAATCCACCAATATTCAGACAAAAGTCATATTGATTGAAAAGCAAAGCATCTCCAATCGGAACCAGGGGTGCACCCTGTCCCCCCAAGGCAACATCCAGGGAACGGAAATCGCAAATAACCCTTAATCCGGTTTCGGCCGCAATGGCAGCTCCCCGCCCAATCTGGCTGGTGATTCTTTTATCAGGCTGGTGGAAAATGGTATGTCCGTGCGAAGCGATGAAATCGGGATTCAGCTTGTTTCGTAAAATGAAATCGCGTGTGAAGGTGCCTAATAGGTGACCGTACGCAACATCGGCAGTCACAAAATCAAGGGCCGTTCCTGACTCAAGGTTCGAGAGTGTTTTCTTCCAATGATCGGTATACCGGATTGTTTCCGCACAATGAATCTGATATGTCCACTTTTTTTCAGTCTCCCTGAATTCGCAAAACGCGATGTCCAGTCCGTCGAGACTCGTTCCCGACATCAATCCTATCACCTGGTATTTCACTGAAAACATCTTTTAACTGTCATTTCTGCAGATAAATCTTCAAAGCACCTCAGAAAGTTTCTCAAGCCGGATACCTCTCGACCCCTTGATCAGTATCGTCGCATTTGAAATTCTATGGTGTTCAAACCACATTTTTGCCAACTCGCTATCGTGAAAACAGATGTTTTCGCGCTTCATGTTCATCCTTGTAAAAATTGGCCCGACAAGGTATACATGCGCAATTTGAAGTTTATCGACTAAGTTCAGAATTTGCTGGTGCTCATTGTCTGAATCTTTACCAAGCTCAAGCATATCGCCAAGGATGACAGTTCTTTCGGGATACGAAGATGCTGCGAAAGATTCGATGGCTGCTTTCATGCTGCTCGGATTGGCATTGTATGCATCCAGAATGAGCAGATTGTGCTCTGTTTTGGCAATTTGCGAGCGATTATTCCCGGGTTGATAAGACTCGATGGAGGATATTATTTCTTCGGGTGATACCTTGAAATACTGCCCAATACAGGCTGCCGCCAGGATATTTCCGGTATTGTATCGTCCGTACAACTTCGATTCAACTGTGAGATGTACACCATCCCAGAATTGAATCGTCATTTTAACAAAAGGCTCTGCAGTGATGTTATCTGAAACCAGATCGGCTGATGAATTGCCATAGGTGATTGTTTTACATGCAGCAGCATTTGCACTGAGCACTTCATCTTCACGGTTCAGGAACAACATGCCCTCATGAACATGAATAAACCGGTAAAGTTCAGTTTTTGTATTAATTACACCTTCATAGCTTCCAAAACCTTCCAGATGCGCCTTACCAATATTTGTAATGAGTCCGTAATCAGGGCGTGCGATGTTGCACAGAAAATCTATTTCCCCGGGATGATTTGCCCCCATCTCAATGATGGCAATTTCTGTTTCACTTGTCAGTTGCAGCAGTGTAAGAGGTACTCCGATATGGTTGTTGAGGTTACCCCGTGTTGCCACGGTTTTAAATTTTTTCGACAGCACGCCATTTACAAGTTCTTTCGTTGTGGTTTTCCCGTTTGTTCCTGTGATGGCAATAATCGGGATGTTGAATTGCATACGATGATGCCGCGCCAAATCCTGCAAAGTAGTCAGCACATCATCAACTAAGATGCAGGAATCGTTCACCCTATATTTACTGTCATCAACGATTGCAAACGAGGCACCAGCTTCAATGGCCCTGATTGCATACTCGTTGCCGTTGAAGGATTCGCCCCGCAAAGCAAAAAAAATTGACCCGGGTTTTACCTGGCGGCTGTCTGTTGATACAAATGGGTGCGCAAGAAATAGCGGGTAGATGTCTTTTAGCCTCTGGTCCATATAAATAAAACCCCGTTTCGTTAATGAAACAGGGTTTAAATTTTCTGATTCTTTTGGTGCAATGTTACTTTCCGGCAATCGAGCCCCCAACACGGGTCATGGCACAACGGAAGCCTATTGCATCAGATGCTTCGGTTTGCTCTAAATAACGTCGTGTACTTGGACTCATATAAAAAGCCTGATCTTTCCAATTGCCTCCTTTGTAAACACGCGCATGATCGCTAATCATGGAGGTTCTTCCATATTCATACATCAGTCCCGTGGCACTTGTGTCACTCGGTGGATTTGCCCAGTCATTGTTGTCGATATTTGAAGCAAAATCACCATCCAGGAAGTTGATGTTGTCAGCCTGGCGGTAATTCCTCCGATCCACGGCATCTTTGATGGTTACATCTTCGTATTGCATGTGACCCAGACTGTCCTTGTCAGCAAGAATATTGTCCGGGCCGGGTTGAACAACCAGTTTTTGAAAAACATTGCCGCGGAAAGGACGAAGATCAGCAACATCGTATGAATTTAACGGGCGATAGACATCCATCACCCATTCGCTTACGTTACCTGCCATATTGTAAAGGCCGTAATCGTTGGGGAAGAAAGAACCGCAGGCTGCAGGGATGTCGGCACCGTCATTCAGATTACCGGCAACACCCATGTAGTCACCTTTCCCTCTTTTGAAGTTGTCCATAAAACTTCCGTAATATCTTGATTCATTGGTACGTACCTGACTACCATTCCATGGATAATTCTTTCTTTCAACAACCCTTTCATACAGTGTATTGCCAATAAGTCCAAGTGCTGCATATTCCCATTCGGCTTCAGTCGGCAACCTGTACTTTGGCAGCAGAATTCCATCTTCCATTTTCACTTTTCGTGTTCCTGATCCATTTGGGTTGAGGTCCTGGCGTTGTTTGTCTGTTGGCAGCCCATCATACTGACCTGCAAGATAGGCTTCTGTGTTAAAGTTATCACCATCTGACTGATTGGGGTTCACATTAAGAATTCCCCTTCTGATCAGCAACATTTCATTCACGCGGTCGGTTCGCCATGAGCAGTAAGCACTGGCCTGATCCCAGGAAACCCCTACAACCGGATAATTCCGATAAGCCGGATGCCGGAGATAATACTCAACAAATGGCTCGTTGTAAGCCAGTTTCTGACGCCAAACCAAGGAGTCAGGAAGAGCTTTCCGATATACGTATGGGTAAGTAACATATACCCGGCTAAGCCAGTAAAGGTATTCAAGGTAATCCAGATTTCGTACTTCGGTTTCATCCATATAAAAACTGGAAACCGTGATCCTGCGCGGAGAGTTGTTCCATTCGAACATTACGTCATCCTGCGTATTACCCATGGTGAAGGTTCCACCTTCCACGAATACCAATCCCGGCCCGGTTTCCTGATCAACGAAATCGGGTTTTTCAAATCCCCCGTTTTTGGGATTGTTGTATTCCCATCCGGTAGAGCGTGATGCTTCTTTCTTACAGCCCGTAAACATAAGAATAGCTCCTACGAGGGCGCTTACCTGAAAAAATCTGTTAATTCTCATCCGTTGAAAATTTTTGCAAACCTACATGAATTACTCAAAAAAAGCAAATAATTATACATAACTAAAACCGGGGGCATTTTATTGCCCTGATATGTCTCTTTTTTTCAACACAAGGGAACTGCCATGAGGCGGAAACCTCATGGGCCCCGCCAGATGTCCCTTTTAGCCTGCTTATTGTGAAATCATAACTATAACCCACCCGTAAATTCTTATAATGAAGACCGACCATTGGGATGATTGCGTCGGCATTTTCAAAATTGTACCTGAACCATACCCCGCCCACAAACGGATCAATGGTGAGGTATAACCCGAGATTCAACTGGTGAAACTGGAATTGTTGCTGATATAAAATATTTGGAGAAATGGAAAACTCCCGATCTTCACCGGCACTGCCGTTTTTTTGAAGGTTGATCACCGAGCCAACATGCACGGTATATTTCATATAGAGTTGGGTTGCATTGTCTGCGTAAAAACCGACTTTTGGCTGAGTGAGGTGGTCCACAGCTATGCCGCCATATACAAGATCATCATAAGCCAGGAAAATCCCTGCGGAAAAATCGGGGACACCTACACTGAGATTATCCGGTTGCTTTTCGGATGTGGGAAGAATAAAACCTCCGACAGGATCGATCATATCTTCAAACTGCAGATTATCCCAGATGAGCCGACGCTGATAGTACCCTACTTTTAACGCCCCGCTGGCTTGCAAATGTTGACTTAGATCGAATTTGTAAGCATACATCAGACTGATAGCGGTGGTATTCAGATTGCCGCTTCCGGCCCGGTCGGCTGTAACCAACAACCCAAGTCCGCCATGCAGAAAGCCGACATACTGATCAAACGAGGCATTGTAGGTGATAAATGCCTTTCCGATCCCGGGCCATTGATTGCGATAGTTGGCATTTACTTTTGGACAAACAGTCACTCCGGCAAGTGCAGGGTTCAAATAAAGGGGGTTGGCATAAAACTGCGAAAATTCAGGATCCTGGGCTAAAGACTTCCCCATGAAAAACGGAATAGCGAAGAATAAAACAATTGCAATTCGTCTGATCATGATGCTCCTGTAACCTGTTTAGTTATTGTGTACAATATTACGAAAATAATGGATATCCTGAAACTGCCATTTACAATATTATCTGACAGATAACGTTAAAAATGGCAACAATTATATATTTGATAAAATTTTGGTTTCTGGCAGCAACCTTTCCGTCAGAAATATTGTCTATAATCTTTGAAACCTGCGCATGTATACAAAAAAACAACTTTTTTTCATCCTCTTTTTTGTTTCCCTCACTTTTGCACCGGTTATTTCAATGATGGCCAATGGCTCCGGTACGGCAAAAAAGTACTCGATCGTATGGAATCCACCCAGGGTGATCCGAAGTGGTGAAGTACCAGGGGAAACAGTCCTTGCCTTTCAGGGATCAGTCTTGAAGGAATTCTACGGGATGCTGCCTCTGTTTATGAAATCTTTGCCATTCGACCCTGATCACGATTCCCTGGTCGAAGTGATTGTCAGCAATCAGGTTTATGAGCAGATACCTGAGTCGGTGTTATCAACGGTTTCAGGATTGGATAAGGTCACTGCAGATATTCCTGTTTTTCATGAACTGACTGTTTCACGAAAGAAAACATCCATGCAGGTCAGTCTGCTTCCGTTTCGTAAAGACCCTAAAACCGGAATGATTGAGCGATTGGTCTCTTTCGAGCTTGTAATGCATACTGCAATTAATCAAACGAAGCATGTTCGGAAATCAGCCAGGGTCAGTGCTTCGAATTCAGTGCTGGCTTCGGGTAACTGGTATAAATTCGCAGTTTCAGCCAATGGGGTACACCGGTTGAGTTACGATGACCTTAAAAAAGCCGGCGTGGATGTTGGAACCGCTGATCCAAGGAACCTCCGCATCTATGGCAATGGGGGCGGAATCTTGCCCGAATCAAATTCAGCTGTCCGCATTGACGACCTGATGGAAAACGCCATTTTTGTTTATGGGGAAGAAGACGGCCGTTTTGATCAGGGTGACTACATTTTATTCTATGGTCAGGGCCCCGATCGTTGGGAATATAACAAAACGGCCGGTCGTTTTCATTTTCGGAAAAACATCTATGCCGACCGCAGCTACTATTTTCTGAATTTCGATAAAGGCCCCGGAAAACGTGTTGCATCCGAGCCGTCCACCACAAAGGCACCTACCTATTATGCAAATAAATTCGAGGATTTTGCCTCTTATGAAAAGGATGAGGTCAACCTGATAAAATCAGGGCGCGTATGGTGGGACAAACAATATTTCGATATCACCACCGTGCGAAACTATTCTTTTAGTTTTGCCAATATTGATAACCTGAGCCCTGTTTCTGTTACTACTTCGGTGGCAGCCAGGTCTCTTTCCGGTAGTACGTCGTTCAACATATCAGCCCAGGGGAATAACCTGTACGCCATCGGTATCAGTTCAATTTCCGGTGGGTTTGAGGGTGATTTTGCGAGAGCAGGAAACGGTACAGGTACCTTTTTTCCGTCAAACCCTGTGATCGATGTTAAATTGACGTACAATAAAAGTTCTTCAAGTTCAGTGGGGTATTTGAATTACATTGAACTAAATGCCACGAGGTTACTTACCATGTACGGCTCGCAGATGTCATTCCGGTCCGCCGCCGGAACATTTGCCGACGGTATCACTGAATTTACGCTGAACGGAAATGGACAGAATATCCAGGTTTGGGATGTCACCAGCGGGGGGAATATCCGTCGAATTGAAACCAGCCAGAGTGGCAGTAACTTTGTTTTCAGGCTTGCAACTGATTCGCTTCGTGAGTTTATTGCATTTGATGGCAGTTCCTTTGGTGTTCCTGAATCCAATGGCAAGGTTGAAAACCAGGATCTTCATGGAACTGCCGTGGCTGATTACCTCATCGTCAGCCATCCTTCCTTTATAGGCGAAGCTGAACGGCTGGCCGCCTTTCATCGGGAAAACAGTGAACTTTCAGTGCTGATTACCACTCCTGATAAGATTTACAATGAATTTTCCTCCGGTGCACAGGATATCACTGCCATACGCGACTTCGTGAGGATGATGTATAACAAAGCAGAGCCGGGAAAAGAACCCAAATACCTGTTGCTTTTTGGCGATGCCTCCTACGATTTCAAAAACCGGACGCAAAATAATACCAATTTTGTCCCTTCTTTTGAATCGCAGGAATCACTATCACCGGTATCATCCTTTGTATCGGATGATTATTATGGTTTGCTTGATCCGGGAGAAGGACAGTCGGCCAATGGAAGCCTCGATATCGGCGTTGGCCGTTTTCCGGTTTCATCACCTGAACAAGCCCGGTCGGCAGTTGACAAGGTGGTTCATTATTGTTCGCAAAGTGAAACGGTAAAAAACGACTGGCGCAATGTGGTCACATTTGTCGGCGATGATCAGAACGAAGGCGGAAACCTTTTTATAGAGGATTCGGAAGACCTGGCGCGCATCATTGAAAATTCGTATAAATCCTACAACGTCGATAAAATTTATTCCGATGCATACACCATGGTCTCCACACCAGGTGGCGCTCGTTATCCTGAGGTAAATGAGGTGATCAACAAACGGGTTGAAAAAGGTTCTCTGATCATGAATTATGTTGGCCATGGTGGAGAAGTGGGTTGGGCACATGAACGTATCCTGGAGGTGCCTGACATAAAAAACTGGCGTAACTTTGATAATATGCCTGTTTTTGTAACTGCTACCTGTGAATTTAGCCGGTTTGATGATCCTGAGCGTGTTTCGGCAGGTGAATGGGTGTTTCTAAACAATCAGGGCGGAGGCGTGGCTCTTTTTACCACAACCCGGTTAACTTTTGCCGGAACCAATAAATCGCTCCTGGTAAATTTTTACAACAATGCGTTTAAAAAAATATCGGGTAACTATATGAAATTGGGCGATTTGCTGCGTGTTGCCAAATCGGATATGGGAAGTTCCCCTAACATCCATGCTTTCGTTTTATTGGGCGATCCTGCCATGCAAATGGCCTATCCGGATTTAAACGTGGTCACAACTTCCATCAATGCAAACCAACAGGGGGTTACAACAGATACGCTAAAGGCACTTTCGGAAGTGACCATCACCGGTGAAGTGCGCGATGGTTCAGGAGAAAAGGCGGTGAATTTTTCAGGCACCATTTTCCCGACAGTTTTTGACAAATCATCCGAAATCTGGACAAAGGCAAATTATGGTGATGGCCCCCCGGTACAGTTTTTTCTGAGGAAAAATGCCGTTTATAAAGGTAAAGTTGAAGTGACAAACGGCTCCTTTTCCTTTTCATTCATTGTTCCCAAGGATATTGCCTATAAATATGGTATTGGCAAGATCAGTTATTATGCCCGCAGTACCGAAACCGATGCCAATGGGTTCGATGACCTGATTCAGGTAGGTGGTTACAACAATCAGGCACCTCTGGACGATCAGGGACCTGAACTGGCCCTTTATATCAACAACCGCCAGTTCCGCTCAGGGGGAATTACCAATCAAAACCCGGTTCTTCTGGCTGATGTGAGAGATACTTCCGGAGTGAATGCCGTTGGAAACGGTATTGGCCATGATATCACGGCAGTACTTGACAACAAGACCACAGCCCCGATGATCCTGAACGATTATTATGTTTCTGATCTCAATACTTTCAAAAGTGGCGAGATCAGTTATCCGCTTAGCTCTTTAAGCGATGGCCCGCATCAAATCACCGTGAAAGTGTGGGATGTTTATAATAATTCCACAGATGCCAGCATCGATTTTATTGTGGTAACTTCTGCTGAATTTGCCTTCGAACATCTGCTGAACTATCCAAATCCCATGAAAGACCAAACAACTTTTTCATGGGAAACCAATCAGATAAACCAGCCGATGAATGTTGAAATCCGGGTTTTTACCCTCAGCGGCAACCTCGTAAAAACGATACAGCAAACGATCTATTCCGAGGGTTACCGTTCAGCTTCAATTCAATGGGATGGAACCCAGGACAATGGCAGAAAAATAAGTTCAGGCCTTTATGTTTACCAGGTCCGATTGATGATCCCTGACGGTACAGCCAAGCACCTTTCATCGAAGTTGGTGGTTATCCGTTAAATATCTACTTTTGCAAATTAATTTAACGATGTTGCTGAAAAAAATATTCCTTCCACTGATATTCGTGCTACCGCTCATCGTTATGGGAGCTTTGCCACATGCCGATTCGTCTGTACTGGCTTCCGGCAAATGGTATAAATTGGTTGTCACCCAAACTGGTATTCACCAGATTACATGGCAGGATTTAAACTCGATGGGGATCGATGCATCCAAGGTTGATGTAACCAAAATCCGGTTGTTCGGAAACGGTTCCGGGATGTTGCCTGAGGTCAATTCTTCCCCCCGGATAGATGATTTGCGTGAAATTGCCATTCAGGTGGCAGATGGAGGTGACGGGCACCTTGATCAGTCGGACTTTATCCTTTTCTATGGTGAGAGTGCCGACAAATGGAGCTTCGACAGACTGACCCGGTTTTATACCCATCAGCGGAACCTCTATTCTGATTCAACATACTACTTTCTTAATTTTGACCAGGATGCCGGAAAGCGTGTTCAAACGTTACCTGCAGTTCCCACCCCGCCAAACAACTATTCTGCCACCTTTGATGACTTTTTGCTGCATGAGGTTGATCAGTTGAACCTCATCAGGTCGGGTAAAGAATGGTATGGGGAAACATTTGATAATACTGCAAGTACGCGCAACTTTCCGTTCAATTTTCCGCATATCGATTCTATGGCTTCTGTCAAAGTTCGATGGTATGTTGCAGCCAATGCCCCAATTCCAAGCTATTTTTATCTTTCACAGGCAGGTACCGTCATCGATTCACTTAAAATCGATTCAACGCTCCCACAGGAATTTACCCGTGCAGGAAGGTCAAAACTCAAACTTACCATGATTGCTGATCCTTCGCCGGATCAAACATTAACACTTTTTTATGACTTGCCAACCACAAACTCGAAAGGTTGGCTCAATTATCTGGAATTGAGTTGCCGCAGCAACCTGGTGTGGGTGGCCCCCCAAATGTTATTCAGGGATGTCAATGCCGTTGGTCCAGGCAAGGTTACTGAATTTACCATGAAAAATGCCAGCGCATCCGTTAAAGTCTGGGATGTGTCAAACCGGTCATCGATCGGACTAATGGAAACCACCCTGGAAAATGGTAATCTCAGATTTATAAGAACCACTGACACTCTTCGCGAGTTTGTTGCCTTCGACGGGTCATTTTATTACCCTGTAAAATATTCAGGAGAAGTTAAGACTCAAAATATTCACGCAAATCAGCCAACCTCGCTTGTGATTGTTTCTCATCCGAGGTTTCTTGTACAGGCTGAACAACTGGCTGCTTTTCACCGCGAGCATAATGGTCTTACAACATCTGTGGTAAATTCTACCGAGGTGTACAATGAGTTTTCCTGCGGGCAGAGTGATCCCACCGCCATTCGTGATTACATGAAAATGCTGTACGACCGTGGAACGGAGGCTACCCGCCCAAAGTATTTGTTGCTTTTCGGAGATGGATCCTATGATCCCAAAAACAGAATTCCGGGAAACAATAACCTTATCCCGACTTTCCAGTCGGTAGAATCGCTGAGTTCAACAGCAACTTATGTCACCGACGACTATTTTGGTATCATGTCCGATAATTCGGGTCAGGAAGCAAACGGTTCCATAGACATTGGTATTGGCCGGTTTCCTGTTTCAACATCGGAGGAGGCTCAAAATATGGTCAATAAAATTATCAGCTATTCTGATAATTTTTATCCGGTTTGTTCCGATTGGCGGAACACCATCACATTTGTTGCAGATGATGAAAATTCAAACCTCCATCTTGAACAGGCGGAACAGTTAGGTGCAATCGTCGGTAGCAAATATCCGGTATTTAATGTGAATAAAATTTACTTTGATGCCTATAAACTGATCTCTATTCCTGGTGGCAGCCGGTTTCCTGATGCAAACCGGGCGCTCAATGATGCCATTGACAAAGGGTCGCTTATTGTGAATTATACCGGGCATGGCGGAGAGGCCGGATGGAGCTATGAACAAGTCCTCACTACAGCCGACATCCTGTCCTGGAAAAACGCGGCGAAACTTCCGGTTTTCGTTACAGCCACTTGCGAATTCAGCCGTTTTGACAATCCTGAAAGGTATACAGCCGGTGAAATGCTGATCAATCAGCCAAACGGAGGAGCCATTGCCCTCTATTCTACAACCCGTCTGGCTTTCGCGGGATATAATATCTTGCTGAATACCAGTTTTTTTCAGCATCTCATGGATAAAGATGCCGATGGATCCTATATTAAGATGGGAGACCTGATCCGGTTATCGAAGAATGACAACGAAAATAATTTCCAATTGCGAAACTTTTCGCTTTTAGGCGATCCTGCCCAAAGCATCGCTTTTTCAGGGTACAATGTGAAAACTATTTCTATCAATGGTCAATCCCTGAACAGTCCGGATACGGTCAAGGGAATGTCGACCGTTACCGTAAAGGGGCAAATAGAAAATGGGGGAGGGCAAAAGATCAATAATTTCAAAGGTGTGATCAATTGCAAGGTGTTTGATAAACCTGTTACCAACACAACCCTGGGTAACCGGCCCGGCCTGGATGGTTCGTATCCCGAGAGTTTTAAATTACAGACCAGCCTTCTTTTTAAAGGTGATGTTCCTGTGGACTCAGGGGAGTTCAGTGTTACCTTCATCCTGCCTAAAAATATCTCACTGCAATATGGAAAAGGAAAGTTAAGCTATTTTGCCTACAATGATGAAATGCAGGCATCGGGATATACCAACCAGATTGTCATTGGCGGCCGGGATGAATCGGTCAATCCGGACAACAAGGGCCCTGAAATCAGTCTGTACCTGGATGACCGTACTTTTGTTAATGGCGGAAAAATCGGGAGTGCAGCCATTCTGCTGGCAGATCTGTTCGATACGAATGGAGTTAATAGTCTGGGATTGGGCATCGGTCACGAAATTGAGGCTGTTTTAGACAACGACCGGTCCAATGCCATGGTGCTGAATGACTTTTATGCACCTGTTTTTAACTCTTTTACACGCGGCACCCTTGCATTCCCGCTTAGCGGGCTTTCACCCGGCTCACATACCCTCACTTTAAAGGCATGGGACATGTTTGATAATTCTTCCGTGAAAGAGATCCGGTTCTACGTTCCCGATCATCCCGGGCTTACAGTGAAGAATGTAATGACAGCCCCAAATCCGTTGGTAGATCATACCGACTTCATTTTTCAGCCACAACAGGCTGAAAACGGAGGCCTCAATGTACAGATAGCAATTTATAACCTGCAAGGCATACAAGTCCGTACCCTTGCTCAGACTTATCCTGAACCACTGATTGTTTCTCCAAAAATATCCTGGGATGGAACTGATTTCAATGGCCACAGGCTTAACAACGGGATATATCCGTATAAAATTATTTTTAAAGCCAAAAACGGAGCGTATTCAGAAACATCGCAGAAGTTGATGATAATGAGGTAATGCACCTCAACCCCCGGCCCCTGATCTGAATAAGAGGGTTGGGTGAGGTGACATGAAAGCACCTCAACCCCCGGCCCCTTCTCCTCAAGGAGAAGGGGAGAGCCCTCTCCTTGAGGAGAGGGTTGGGTGAGGTGTTTAGGGATAGATTTTATGAGGGTTAATATCTAATTTTAACTTGAAGCAATATCTGAAAAGTAAAAGCGTTAATTTTGCAACCTTTTTGATGTTATAAAAAAATATTTATTTTAGAATTCAACAAATGAAGATCAGATTATCATTTCTCTTATTGTTTGCATTGACGATGGGCAGTACCTTTGGTCAGAATACACAACCGTCTGATTATATTGGCGTTATATCCACTGCCGTACCTTTTTTAACTATATCCCCGGATGCCCGTTCAGGTGGTATGGGTGATGTTGGCGCTTCAACAGCCCCCGATGCCTATTCCATGTTCTGGAACCCTGCAAAATATGCTTTTATTGATAAAACCTTTGGTTTTGGAATCGGTTATGTGCCCTGGTTGCGTAATCTGGTTAATGATATCGGTCTTGCTTCGGTTGTTGGCTTTGGTAAAATTGGCGACAAGCAAGCTGTCGCAATGTCTCTAAGGTTCTTCTCCATGGGGGAGGTTATGTTCACCAATGATATTGGGGATGAACTGGGCGCAGTTAAACCCAACGAATGGTCAGTAGATGCCACTTATGCACGTAAATTCTCCCGCGAATTTTCGGGTGCCGTTGCTGCCCGGTTTATCTATTCCAATCTGGTTCCTGTGAACTATGGACCTATGGATGTTCGCCCCGGAACATCTGTTGCTGCCGATGTTGCAGTTTATTACCATCATGTCATGGAGATAAAGGGACTCTCGTCGTCCGCCATTGATTTCGGAGTGAATATCTCAAACATTGGGGTGAAGATGTCGTATAGTTCATCCTCTATTGTACGTGATTTTATTCCGACAACCCTGAGGCTTGGCCCCTCCTTTACCATGGATATCGATGATTACAACAGGTTGTCATTTTCGCTGGATTTAGCCAAATTACTGGTGCCTACTCGGCCGGTTTATTATCCCGACTCAACGGTTAACGGTGAAAAAGTGATTGAAAAAGGGATGGATCCTGATGTGTCTGTTGTAAAAGGAATGATACAATCCTTTTACGATGCGCCATACGGATTCAAGGAAGAACTGCAGGAAATTAACGTTGCCGTTGCCGCTGAGTATTGGTATAATAAGTTATTTTCAATCCGCGCTGGCTATTTTTATGAATCAAAATACAAGGGAAACAGGCAGTTTTTCACCCTTGGAGCAGGCTTACGTTACAACGTTTTTGGCTTGGATTTTTCATATCTGCTTCCTGTTAGAAACAACAACCCGCTTCAGAACACACTGCAGTTTACGTTGTTGTTCAACTTCGACAATACCAAAAAGGCAGAAAAAACCACCAGCACCAATTAGGCGGGGATTCGAAATTTTCACCATTTCGCCATTTCGCGATTTTCATTTTTATGTTCCGCATAGGCTTCGGCTTCGATACGCACAAACTTGACGAAAACCATGAATTCTGGTTAGGCGGGGTGTTGATTGCACATTCAAAGGGTACCACAGGCCATTCTGATGCAGACACGTTGATTCATGCCATTATCGACGCATTACTGGGAGCGGCAGGCTTACCCGACATCGGTAATCAGTTTCCAGATACATCCCCCGAATTCAAAGGAATCGACAGCAAGGTGCTGCTTTCACATACCATGGATTTGATTTCCGGAAAGGGATTTGCCATCGGAAATATTGACAGTACGATTGTTCTGCAAAGTCCGAAAATCAGTG
Organism: uncultured Bacteroidales bacterium; assembly: GCA_903875045.1. Classification (GTDB taxonomy): domain Bacteria; phylum Bacteroidota; class Bacteroidia; order Bacteroidales; family FEN-979; genus CAIVAT01. The sequence goes on along the minus strand of CAIQUS010000105.1, from coordinate 2,234 downwards.
GATATATCCCTGCCATGACTGAAACACTTGCAGCAGTGATGAAAATAGAGGCCTCCCAAATTTCAATCAAAGCAAAAACCAGCGAAAAATTAGGCTTTATTGGGCGTGAAGAAGGAATCTCTGCTTATGCAGTGGTACTTCTGCAGAAAGAAAAGTAATTACGATTTACGATTTACGATTTACGATATATCCAGCCAACACCCGTTTACCCGTTCACCCGCTCACCCGTTCACCCGCTCACCTCCCAAAAAACCTCACCGTAAAATCATCCACCAGCATTGGTTTCCTACCCGTATTCCAGATATACACCTTGAGAATTCTGTCCGGATTGGAGATTTCAGGCAACATCAGTGAAAACCTGCATTTTCTCCATGATTTGCTCGTTTTCACGGGTACATCATTCAGCCGGAACCCTCGCCAGTAATTTTCCCCCGGTTGTATGGAATCCATGCTCAGCACAACCAAAGCATCGTTGCTGGCTCCTGGCAGGCTATCCCAAACCATTATTTCTCCCGTAACATGAAGTTCTGCCGGCAACCTGCACAATTGCCCGGCTTTGACAGCAATTCCCGGACTGAATGGATGAAGTGAATCAAGATATCCGGACTGAAGCTTTGAGAAGGCACGTGAAGTTTTAATGATTGTATTTGAACTCCATCCATCGGCCTGTTTCTCAAAATCAGTCGCAAACATACTCACGGGGTTATTCAAATTGATGTTATAGTTGGCTATCTCTTCGTTTCCGCCCAGGCAATTCATCACCGCAGAATCAGTTCGCATGAAAATATGATGATACTTGTTTGCATTCATGCTGTTGGGCAGGATGACCAGATGCGAGTATTGCCAGGTTTGTACAAGGTTAAGTAACACAAAAGGAGTAAGAAATAGTGCCATCCCAAAAACTGCCAACCCAGGCCGAAAACGGTTCATGAAGATGGCGAGCAGAATGGCGAAAATACCATAATAATCAATGAAAGCACGTAATCCGAACCCATCGCCATAATACCAGTTCCACCAACTCGCAATTAAATAGGTACCTGAAACAAGAAACAGGGCAACGCTGAAAAACTGGATCCTTTTCCCAAACACCAATGGAAACAAGCCAAATAATGAAAGCAGGATCAATGGTGTATAAATGAATAAGCCTTTGCGGTAACTGAAAAGGACATTCATGATCTGAGGATCACTGAAATTAAAGCCCTCATCGCTGTAGGACCATAAAAAAAGATGACCTGTTTGAAGGTACCACAGTAATGGCTGGATGAAAACGATTGCTATGATGATCAGTAAAAATATGATCAGGGTGATTTTTTTTGCCAGGATATCCCTGAAAAACTGAATGAAATGATGATTACTTTCTGTCAGAAAAGGTACCAGTAAAACAACAATGATGTTTGTCGGGCGGATGAGGCAAACCAGCCCCAGAAAAACCCCCATCCATGAAGCTGTTTTGGTGTCCCATATTTTAATTGCGTTGATCGTAAACCATAAAAAACCGTTTATGGCAAAGAATGAAAAAACATGCGACATGGTTGGCTGCCACAAACTGTAATAAAAAAGGTTGGTGCCAATGAGGATTGCAACCAATGTTATTGAAATGATGATCGGGCGGATTTGGAAGAATTCCAGGATTTTCTTTAAAAAGGCAAACCCGGAAAAGAGGTAGAACAGTGACCCTAGTCCGATGAAAAACTGAAAAAAGAACGAATAACCATCTACATTTGTTCCGGCGATGAAGGAACACAGGGTCCCCAACAGAAAAAATGGTAAAAGCAGCAGCGCTTCCCCAGCAAAGTATTTGTTGAGAAAATGATCACCGGATTTGACGAGATACCCTGGCTTGTAATGGGGATATTTGAGGAGCCTGGCCTCTTTTTTTACAACTTCTGAAAACGTAGGATCGTGGTCGATCAGCAAGGCCGGCAGATATGCGTAATAGCCCCGTCCATCACTGGTAATGATGTTTTTCCACCCGGGTGCACCGTCATTGAATACCCTCATGCTGAAAAAAAATGCCAGCATGAAAAAGATCAGGCAGAGGAGGATTGTATTTTTGAGGTTGATCAGGATAGGTTTACGATTTAGGATTTAAGATTGAGGGCACTCCGATAAGTCTGCTAACAAATAATATAACCGCAGAGGGCCGCAGAGTTTTTTCGCAGAGTTTCGCAAAGTTATAATTATCTGCGAGTTATCTCTGCGGCCCTTTGCGGTTTCTTTGTGTTCTTTGCGGT
>CAIQUS010000104.1 GCA_903875045.1 uncultured Bacteroidales bacterium | reverse complement strand
TGAACTGGTTTGCCCGACAAGGCTTACTGTCGTTATATCTAAGAATGAAGGTGTAAAAGCTAATAGAAACCGCCGTGGTACTAACAAGTATGCCCGGTGGTGTGGGGGGACAGCGGCGCGAGCCGCTTCCTACCCGATTAGTATAAATGTCCCCGAATGGCATTCACGGCCCCGTAGGGGTCGAATTTTTCATCAATGATGGATATCAAACATGGTCTGAAACGTTGTGTTGAACCAGCAATAGTTCCTGTGGTTTCGTTCCTGGTATGATTGCGATCAATCAAAAAATAACATGATTGTATGATCGATAAACGAGAATTTGATAACTGTTATCAGGATTTTAAAAAGGAATTGATTCTGGAAATCCTGGAAATGACTTGTGCTCAGATCCCGGGAAATATCGATGCTTTGTCACAGAACATAGAAGATCATGCTTTTGGTAGTTTACGGTGGAGTGCCAACAGGTTAAAAGGAATTGGGCAGGCTGTTTATGAGGCTGATTCGTATACTCTGGCAAGAAACCTTGAGCATACGGCAAGGCGAAAAATCAATGAGATCATCACCATTTCGCTTCACGAATTCCCCAAAGCCCTGAAAAAACTTCAACAGGAATTCCCGCATAATAATATGTGGATCAAGGTGAATGGCAATCTCATGGACTTTCTGTCCGGTATCATTGGTCCGTTATCAGAGGAGCATGCACTGAAACTGGAGCAGTTGGAAAAGCAGTCAATGGCAGAAGACATTCCACAAATTTTCTCAGAACTGAAAATCGCAGCCGCATTGCTGCTGGAGGAATTGACGGAGATGAAGAAAGAATTTACTTCCGGGTGATTTTAACAAATCTTCCGGAATAAGATTGGTTGCCAACCCGAAGCATGTACAGGTAAATGCCATCAGGGAGATTTACAACATTGATTTCTTTTGTGTAGACCCCTGGTTCAAGGTTTCCCAAATTGCTGCGCTCCGCCGGATTTCCGTCAAGGTTATATATATCGAGCATGATTGCTGATTGTTCATTGACCTGGAAATGGATCGAAAACCTTTCCTGTACCGGGTTAGGATAGAGGGTCATTTTGAATGCTGAAGGCAACTTATTTTCAGAGATATCAAGATATGCCGGGTTGTACTCATGTGCGCCAATATCGTATCTGCCTCCAAACGGCCGTTCGTGGTGGTAAAAATCGAAGGTAACTCCTTTATGGTCAGTATAAGCGGCATCAATCAGAGGCGAACCTGGTTGCAGGGAGTAATTTGATGGTGAAAAACCCGCACTGTCAATAGTTCTTGAAAAATAGTTGTTATTTATAGCCACCTCCGATGAGTCATTTGGAATCATCACAAATGAATCAATCCCTTTAAAACCGGTATGCCCGTGTTCATAATACTCAAAATTCCCGGGATTGATGATTGCATTGGAAGCGATCAGGTTATGGCGGCTATGTGTACTTGAAAATCGTATTCCGTCGGATTTTGGATTGATAATGTCGTTGAACAGGATATAAAAGGACGAATCAGGCTGAACCGAAACATCGGTGACATAGATACCATGCTTCATCTGACTACTATCGGAGGGTTTAAAGGTTTTTCCGGCATTCACGATGATGTTGTTGAATACACGGTATCCACCCAACCCGTGACTTTCAATGCCATTGCCCTTGCCATCGGTTATATAGTTGTTGAAACAATCGCATTTGGATCCCCCGCCGAGTAAAATGCCAGACATCTGGGCAAAATATTCATCCTGACTATCAAACATGATCAGATTATCATAAATCTGGCAGTTGCTTGAGGCAGAACTTACCTGAATCCCGTCCCATCCTGAATAACTGATGATATTGTTGTATATTTTTACCCCATTTAAGAGGGATGGGAGCAGGAGTGTATCAACGCCATTACAGTTTACTACCTGTCCGAAATACTTGCTGTTGCCGATATACAACCCTTCATTGCCCACGCCGACAATATTATTATCGTGAATAATGGTGTTGTACTGGGTAAATTTATCGCGGGTTGATGCAAACGAGCAATCAGGATCAGTTTTCGCATAAATTCCTCCGATCGGAACATTTTCGATGTAAAAATGATCAATTTCAACATCTGAACTCAATCCTCCGATTCCCATGGCACCTCCGGCCTCAACCCGTTGGATTTTAAAACCATAAAAATGATCGGCAGAACCTGTTCCGGAAAATTTAATAAACTGGCAATTTACCATGGAAATGCCGAAGTGGTGATCGGTATCAATAATTACGGCGCCGTTCAGATTGAGAAAAACCACCGGGTTCCCGGTTTCTCCGTGAAAATTTCTGATCAGCAGGTATTCACGCAAACCAGCCTGGAAGAAAAGCGTATCCCCAGGAAGGATTTGATTATAAGGGGCAACCGTTGCATCAATTAATGTGGTGGTGGTGTTCACAATGATCCTTGGTTTCCTGTCTTGTCCAGAAAAAACCAATGCATAACAGCCAAAAATAAATGAAATGAAAAACAATAACTTTATTTTCATAATACTGGTGCAAACGAATGTTTATCCTCGTTTTGCACGCTCCCAGTTAACAGATTGAGACTTTTTCAGGTATCTTTTGAATCCAAGGAACACTGAAAGGTTCATGATGAAAAAGTAATATGGGACAAACAGCAATTTCAGCCTGATGGATCGGTTTTCGAGGTACCATCCAAGCAATGCGGCGAGATAGAATATAATTTGCAACCAGAAAACCATGCTATATAAGCCAAGGTTGAACATACCTTCATTCAAGGCAAGTACAAATCCTGCAATGAGCATGAAAAGCAGGGATAGCGGCGCCAGAGTCCAGCGTAATACACGATGCGAAATATACTGAAAGGAGAGGGTTCCATATTTGAAAACATTGAGCAGCGATCGTAACCTTACCACCGATTGTATCCCCCCGGCAGAAATCCGGATTTTCCTTTTCAGTTCTTCCTTGACATTGGCGGAGGCTGTTTCAATGGCATACGCCTCAGGATCATATTGTATGGTGTAACCGCTTTGTGCCACCCTGAGTGAAATGATAAAATCATCGAGCAGGGTGTCGCGTTCAACTTCCTGATAAAGTTCCGTTCGGATGGCGAAGAGTTCACCGGCGGCACCAACCACCGAATATAGTTCCGCATCCCATTTTTTAAGGGTCGATTCGTACTTCCAGTACAACCCTTCACCTGCTCCGGCAGCTGAGTCCTTGTCTTTGCTGAAAATACGTTTTTCCCCTGAAACACATCCAACTTTTGGGTTGCTGAATAAATTGACAATGCGCCTGATTGATTCACTTCCCAGCATGGTGTTGGCATCGCAAAATACGACGATCGGTGTTTTTACAAATTTCATCCCGCGGTTCATTGCGCCGATCTTTCCGCTGCGTTGAGGAAGATGATGAACCTCGACGCCAGGATATTGTTTCAATACATCCGGTGTACCATCATCAGATCCGTCGGTGACCCATACCTGATGCAATTTTTGAATGGGATAATCGAGTTCAAGTGAGTTTTTTACCTTCGCAGCCACAAAATCCTTTTCGTTATAAGCAGCTATAAACAAGGTGACATCGGGTTCATACCCCGCAACGGGTTTAATCCCGCTTTTTCCAAATAATCGCTTGATTTTTATCAGGATATACAATAGAATTCCATAGCCGATATAGGCATAAAATACGATAAACAGGAGAACCCAGAAAGTGATTTTAAGTGCAAGCATGGCATTTGTTAATTTGACCGTGGGGAAATGACTTTTTTTGCATAAATATTGAATGAATCAACGATACCGAATTCAAAACCGGCAATGTTCATTAATTCCTGTTTAATCAGATCATCGCCGCTGTGTTTATCTTCGGCCACGAAGGTTACATTCGGAAAACTGTTGATAAATCCGGCGGCACCACGGATGGCCTCCGGTTCCATGCACTCCACATCGAGTTTCACCATAATCCTGTCCGATTGTTTCAGCCCCAACATCGGAATCAGTGAATCGAGGGTGCGTATTCCAACGAAACAGTCGGCTGGTTTTCCATCCAGAATGATATGCGAAGCACCCGTATTCACAGGATTGAAGTGGAAAGGAGCTTCCATTTCACGGTCGCCCAGTCCGTAAGGAAAGGCAAGGACTTTGTCGGTGATTTTATTTAGTTCCAGGTTCTTTTTAAGTACATCATAATTGGCAATGACCGGTTCAAAGGCAATGCATCTGACGCCAAGTTTGGTCAGTAAAATGCAATACTCTCCGATACAGGCACCGCCATCAATGAATACATTGTACTCGTTTTTGTGTTCGAGCATGAATTTTTTTACGCCCCATTCATAGCGGTAGTTGGCAAACTGAAAATCGTTGGTGTTTTTCCGGCAGAAAAAAGTCCCGATGGATGTTGTAATGGTCCGGTCACTGGCATGTGATCCCTTTTTAAGCAGATATCGGACAGAACTAATGATGGAATCGTAATCACCATGCTTTAAATATTCAAAAAAGTATTTGGAGTAAGTTGTCAGTTTCTTAATCATAATATCAGCGATTTTTAGTGAGTTTCTTCTTGAATATTAAACCCGGTCCCATTGGTTGGTTTGATGGTTAAAGCGTTTGATGACTTTGCATGGGTTTCCAACCGCGATGGAAAAAGGAGGAATACTTTTGGTAACCACACTGCCAGCCCCTATCTGGGTGCGTTTTCCGATGGTTACACCTGCCGTAACCACCGAATTGGCCCCGATATGTACATCATCCTCTATAACAACGGGTTTCAGATCAAGAGGCTGGACACTTGAATTCTTCGAGGCATCCTTATATCCATGGTTGAACCCGCTCACAAAAACATGCTGACCAAGGCCCGATCCATTTCCCATTGTCACCGGACCTATTACCACGGAACCGATGCCAACCCTCACCCTGTTTCCGAGGATAACTGCACCTGAACCGTTGTTGACGGTGGTAAAATCCTCGATAGTGGTTAAATCACCGATCTCAAACCGGTTCCATGGGAAAACATCGATCCTAGACCTGCCACGGATGGTGGCACCTTTTCCCTTTTTATGAATAAATGGGTTCAGAAACCACCTCACCCACAGTCGGGGACGCGGGTTCCGTCTGGGTGAAATAGTCCACAGAATGAAACTTTTCAGTTTCGGATTCGATTTAATTTTATTGACAATGCTCATGACCTGAAGATTTACGGGTTACTTTTTTTCTGCTACAAGTTCAATGTATTTGTAAATTTCGAGTACGTTGTTCTCCCAGGTGTGGCTGATGGCATAGTTGCGGCGCTGCTGTTGCTTTTCTGCAGAATCTTCTTCAAGCGCACGTTCAATTAAAGCAATGTACTCCGCAACCGTTGATCCAAGATAAGTATGGTCCCTGAAATAATCCATAGCCTCTGTCGCCGTAGCGATGGTGGGCTTACCCATGGCAAGGTATTCATCTATTTTCCGGGGATAATTTCCTCTTGTTGCATCGTTGACTAACTGCGGGTTCATGCACACATCAAATCCTTTGATATAGGTTGGAAGAATCTGTGAATCACGTGATCCGAGGAAATGGATGTTTGGAATTGAATGTAACTCAGATGCTTTGAAGACATCATCCTCAGGTCCGACAAGTACAATGCTCCAGCCTGGACGTTGTCGGGCAATGTTGGCAATCAATCCGATATCGAGCCTGCGTGATGCCAGAAAACCGACATAACCAATCACAGGATGTGGAATTGTACCAAGATCATCCGCCGGTAAAATTTCATGGTCCGTATCATTAAAAAGAGTTACATCGCAGCCCTGGCCAACCATGTAAGAGTGTTTATTGAATTGCCTGCCATAATCGGCATAAAGCGTGGAGTTATTGACAACCAAATCTGCTTTGCGGATAAGTTCCGGTTCCAGCCGGACACCTTGCCTGCGCCAGTAGGGATTTTTGGTGAGATAATCACGCATGTAATAAACATAAATGGCCGGTTTCAACAACTCTTTCATGTAAAGGCCTGAAAACATGGAACTGTCATTAAACAATATGAAATTGCTGAATCCCAGCCGTTGGATAGCCGACTGAATGGCTTTGGCGAGTATCCGGTTGTTTCGTTTGTTCAGGATGTCGTATAACCAGGGTGATTTAATCCAATTGATTGATTCAATGACTCCTTTGGGATAAAGGTTCCATAAATTCTGATTCAGTGAAACCAGATCAGGTTCGGTTCCCTGTTGCACCCGGATCCGTTTTTGAATTTTCGGCGTATTTTTCTCTTTTTGTCTGGTAATACGGTCGAGCGGTGCATTTACGTACAACACCCGGTTATGACGGGCAAATTCTTCTGCGATGTTTTTGCAGTTGCTCCCGATTTCGATATCCCATGGTTGAATACCGATTACGATGATATCGCGGCCTTTTATCATATAATCAGGTTTTTAAATGTCATCATTGCACATTTGATCCGATTTCCTTGTATATATCCAACACATTTTCGGCCATTGCCTTCCATGAAAATTTGGGGGCCTGTGCCAATCCTTTTTCAATGAGTTGGTTTTTCAAATCACGATTTCCGGTTATTTGGATCATGGCAGCTGTGATTTCCGTCGGGTTAAACGGGTCGACAAGAAATCCAGCACCGCCTGAAACTTCTGGCATGGAGGAGGTTGTGGAGGTTATCACCGGAGCCCCGCAGCCCATTGCTTCAAGCATGGGTATCCCGAAACTCTCTCGGAGTGACGGGTAGAGAAATACATCACACTGGCTGTAAATGGCAGGCAGGTCGGTATTGACTACATAACCTGTCAGTACAATTCGGTCAATCAAAGATTGGTCGCCTATTTCAACCAGTATTTTATCCAATTCTGCACGGTCATAATCGAGCATTACAAGACGCATATCACTGCCGGTTTGTTTCAGAAAATCGGAATAGGCTTTCAAGGTTCCACGGGTGTTTTTCTTCGGATCTGTATTGCCCAGAAAGAAAAAATAATGGTCGGGCAGATGATATTTCTGTTTGACCCGCAACAAGGTCGCCTGATCTGTAACAGGTTTAAAGTAATCACTTACACCGTTGTAAACCGCGGTCAGGCGGGAATCCCCTTTCATGCCGAAGAATTCCCCGATGCGATTTTTCTCAAAATGAGAAACCGTAATGATCTTCCGGCTTTTTTTGATGACCCTGGGCACAATTAACCTCCTGTAAGCGTTCCCAAATTTTTGATAGGTGGTACCGCTGCCGCTGAGAATCTTTCCATAGCTGCTCTCCATGTATATAATATCATGCAGGGTGACCACCAGCGGGATAGAGGTGTTAACCGGTGCGGTATTGCTCGTGCAGTGCAACAGCTGGCACCCTGCAGCTGCGGCAGCCCTTGGCAGGGCAATTTGTTCCCATAAGGGATAAAATCCGCCTTCGAGTTTTACAATTTTGAAATTGGAGCTCTCTTTCAAACAGGCATCATCCTCATCTGGTTTGATGAAAATGATGTATTCGTTTTTCTGATCAATCTTTTGAAGGTTGCGGATCAATTCCAGCGCAACCATGTCCATCCCGTGTTTTTTGCTGCGAAAAAGCCGTTGTCCTTCGATCCCGATTTTCATAGATTAGTTTTTCAGTTATCAGTACTACTTGATGGTATGTTTGCCGGCAGTATGTTTTGTATGAATGAATTGTTTATTGGCACCTTTGATTTTAAGCAGGGAGCCAAGCATGAGTAACATGCCTTTTGGCAAACTGCCGATGGCTTTTAATGTTGTCGTATTATAAAATGTAGCCGGAATAGAAAAAAAGAAGGCAGCAACACAAAAGATGATCAAAGTGAACCAGATGTAAAAGAAGTTGATATCGTAAAGAATAAACAGGTTTAGCACCATAAACAGTGTTCCCAGCAGCAGGACGGAACCCAATAATAAAATCCGTGGTGGTTGAATAAACTGGATGGCTTTGTCGAAATAGTCGATATTTCCTTTGGTAACCAATGATTTTAAGGCAGATAGAAAATCGCGCTGGAAATAAATTAACTGGGCTGAAAGCCAGCGGCGGCGCTGATTGGTAAAGACTTCAGCCTTTTGGACCTTTTCATCGAACACGGCTGCATCATCAAGGTAGGCGATTTTATAACCATCCTTGAGCATTTTGAGCTCAATTTCCTTGTCAAAACCGCCAATGGCGGTAACAGTTGACATCATTTCTTTAAAAAAGGCATACCTGAAAGCCATGCCCGATCCGATAATGGCAGACGAAAGCCCTAGTACCCGGTGGCCTTTCCTGAAGATATGGTTGTTGATCTCTTCACTGATGGCATCCAGGACTGCGAGGGATGTGTCCATATTTTTAGCCTGACGGTGCCCCTGAACCGCAGAAAAGGTGAGCTCAAAGGTTGAATTTACCTTTTGTAAAAAATCAGGTGCCATTACGTTATCTGCATCAAGCACCACTGCGATGTCATAACCATCGGGCAATTGTTCCATCGCTTTGTTCAGCGCTTTTGACTTGGTGCTTTTATCAAACTTCACCTCAATGACCTTGATGGGTAATTGCTTAAGGGATGAAATAGTTTGAGGTTGAAAAGAGTCAGCGATAATGACCACATCGAAAAGCTGATGCGGGTAATCCTGGTCCAGCGCCTGCCGGGCAACGTCAATAATAACTTCATCTTCCTTGTATCCCGGTATCAGAACGGCGATTTTTTTTAACCGGGGATTGGCAGGGTAGGGGCGTTGCCGGTAAAATAGTCCGGCAAAGGCATATACGAATATATATAATACTGCCAGCGCCAAAGGGATGAATACGACCAGTTGTATCACATTGATTGCCTGTAATAACATTGAATTCATCTGTCAGGGTTTAGGTTGGGTCAATTGTAAAATTTGGCTGTAAATGGAGCTCCTTCGATAAAAGATGCTTTATGTGCCAGGTAACAGCATTGGAGTATGCTTTGAAATGTCCGGGATAGCCTTTCAAAAGAAAAACCAGGGCATTTTTCGGGATGGAGACAAGCAACTGATACATCAGTGCCAGGGGGAAGGTGATTCCACTCACATTTCTCCTTAAAAACAACAGCCGCGACCGGTTCATGTAATAGGTTTTCAGGGCACTTATTTTACCGGTTGAGATCGATTCCTTGTGAAGCACCGTTGAATTGTGGACATACCATAGCTGGTAACCTGCTTTTTTTATCCGGGCAGCCCAGTCATGTTCTTCATAATAAAGAAAGTAGCATTCGGCCATCAATCCAACCTTGCGTATTACATCCATGGGAACCATCATGGCAGCTCCATGAACGAACGCTGTGAGGCGATCCAGCTCAAATTGTCCCGAATCCTTTTCCCCATAACCGATCCCTTTGTTGCGGATGGTATATGGGTTAAATTCGGAAATACCTGCAAACTGAATGGTATCTGGTGTATGAAAGAATTTGATTTTAGGGCTGACTGCTCCGATTTGAGGGTTGGTTTCAAATTTGGCCACAAGAGGTTCCAGAAAACCCGGATCAACTTCTGTATCGTTGTTCAATAACAGGATGTATTTGCCCTTTGCGATCCTGATGCCAAGATTATTCCCTCCGGCAAATCCAAGGTTCTCTTTACTTTGAATAAAAATAATTTCCGGGAATGTTTCTTTGATACAGGCCGGGTCATCGTTTGGTGAAGCATTATCAACGACAATGATTTCAAAGTTCTGATAAGTTGCCTTGCGAAGTGAGGCCAAAAGCTGGCAGGTCACCTCAGGATGATCAAAATTGATAGTGATGATTGAAACAAGCGGATAATTCATAGGCGTTTAACTTATAAAATGAATAACCTGGCATCACGATGTACAAATATAATGAATTATATATGCAAACAAAGGGAAAAATATTTTTTCCTTTAGGCCATGGCTTCCTCATCGAAATGTTTGGCATTCAGCATCAGGGCCATGGCTGTATAGAGCAGTATCCCGGTGGGCATCGTGCCAAGAACTGCATTTCCATAAGAGGCAACCATAACCCCGAACATTCCGGAGGCCATGGCTGCCATTTTTATTTTGACTTCGGGGTCTTTCAGTTTAAATAAAACCATGTAGGATGATTTGCCAAGCACATAGAAAAGAATGAAAAGATGAAGTAACAATCCTACGACGCCCATTTCAGCCCATATCAGTACATACCAGCTATCAGTGGCCACATTGGAAAGGAAGGCATTGGGAAGGAAACGCTGGGCTTTCACACCGGCATGCCCGATCCCTCCGCCAAATGGCCGTGACGAAAGATAAACACTTAGTTTTTTCTGGTTTTCGAGCCGGACCTGAAGAGATGCATCGTTGGGGTCAAAAGCCGAACGCATTCGTCGGATCTGTTGATTATCCTGACCGATAGTGGTGTATTTGAAAAATATGAAGACCAGCAAAAGAGAAACCGTGCCTGAAATCATCACAAAACGGTTTTTTCTCAGTACAGCATACAGGAAAAATCCTGTGAGGGGAATACTTATGGCACCCCGGGTTCCGGATAACAACATCCCATATAAGCCAAGAACTGCGGCTGTCAGATAAAAGAGTCTGATTTTTTTGTCTTTGACCGTAAATGCGATGATGGAGAATACAACACCTGAATAAGCCTGGTTGGCGCCAAATTGCCCGGCATCGCTTAAAAATGAAAAGATTCGCAGTTTTCCAAACAAAATATGCGTAACCGCACCACCACCATCGAGCCAGGCTTTTTCATAAGGATCGACACCAATGGTTAACTGCATGATACCCTTCATGGATACAAGAATTGAAAATGTCGCCCAGAGGTAAAGAAAAATATCAAGTTTGCGACGGGTGTTGATCAGAAGTAAAACAAGCGGGATTAACAGCATCATGTAAAGTGAAATGCCGCGGAATCCAACGAACCAGGCTTCTTTGCTCCGTGCCTCCGGGTTAAAGAACTGCAAAACGGTGAACCCAAACCAAACCAACGCCAGAATGGTTGCATCCTTGTTCGCTGGCCCCCACTGGATCCGTTCCTTAAAACGATTGAAAAACAAGGCAATATATGTCAGAAAGAGAATTCCATCCATGGCCATGCCTACTTGTACGCCTTTGATATACCGGGCTGAGCCCAGGATGATAAAACTGAGGGCAACTGCGGTATATACGCCAATAATGGGGTTTTTGAAAAAAAAATAGCCGTAGATGAGAATGAATGGAAGTACCATCAACCCGATCCCGCCAACTATTCCTTTATTGGCAATGACCCAGGCAGCAACAAAAATCGCAAGAAAGATGATTAAAAGATTTCTGTTTGAACCCAATTTGTCAGAACCTGAAAGGGTTTCAAATGGTTTATGCTGATTCCGCATGCATTGCGTCGGTAAGATGGTTTATCCGAATGTTATTTACCTGGCCGGGTTCGACTTCGATTTCCTGAACTTTCTGTACATTGAACTGTAAAACTCAATGCCGGATGAAAAAATCTTTCGGAATTCAAGATCAAGTTGACGGTTAATGAAATAGTATCCTACCCATACGCCGAGGATGGTAAAGAGGATAGACCCGACCGCAACAAGTTCCAGAGACTTGAATACGAAAACGGCAATAAGGTCGCCAATCACGTTGGCAATGACCATAAGCAGCACTTTCTGGAAATTTTTATCTGGCCTGTTGATGCTGTCCAGTCCGACACCAGTCATCCGGTCGATGGGTAATAACAGGCCGTAAATGGAAAATATCCGCATAATGGTAACTGCATTGGCACCGGTAAAGGGATCCGTTGCCAGGTATTGACGGCCCCCCAGCAACAGCACAAAGAAATCGGCAAAAATAAATGTCGTAAGACTGGCCAGGATAAAAAGATAGAACATGGCCCCGGAATAAGTATAGAAGAGTTCTTTCACCTCTTCAATTTTGCCTTGTACGCTGGCTTTTGACATTTTCGGGAAGGCGGTAGCAACAAAACTTCTCAGGGGAATTTGTTGTAATTCAGTTAGTTTGAGTGGAATACTGTACAGCGCAACCGCTGCAGTTCCAAGCGGGCTCAGGCTGATGATCAGGGTATCGGCGCTGCGAAGGAGGTTGGTGCCAATGAGCGTGAATGTGGTGTATTTGCCAAAATCCAGTAAAACCTTGTTGGTCTGTTTTGTTGCTTTCCTTATATGCCTGAGTCCATCCCATCCGTTGACCATACAGATGGTTGATGTAATTACATTGATACCCAATTGCATCCAGACCAGTTGGGTCAGGTTCATGGAGAAGAAAATGTAATTCACAAGGATAACCAGAAAAAAACCACCACTATTTATAGATTTGATCATCAGTAATTTACCGAATTTTTGATCGGCCTGCATGATGACCAATGCCGTATTCAGAGGTAAATTGATCAAAGCCATGATGGGATACCATGCGAAAAACAGTCCATATCCTGCATGATGAATAGGTTGCGGAAAGATCAGATAGATAGTCCATAAGATGATAAGGATGAAAATCGTGGCGATCAATCCGATGAGTCCGTTGGAGCCAACATATTTGAGCCTGTCGTCCTGGTCAACACCCGAAAGATATCGGATGATGGCTGTGTTGGTAATTCCGAATCTGAACATCTCGATGAATGCGGCGGATGAAATATACAAAACCCACTGTCCAAACAACTCAACCGGATAGCTTCGTGCAAGTAAAGCAAATCCGGCAAATCCGAAAAAAGCGATAGCCAGATTGGCAACAAGTGATAAAAAATTTGCTTCGCGGGTGAGTTTATGGAGAATTGATTTCAAATTAGATGTTTTAAGGTTTGTATTGGTCAAAAAACTGGAAACGGATTAATCTTTTGATGATCCTGTGCAACCTGTTCCGGTGTTTGGGCAGTTCACCAAGAAATGTTTCAATGACTGGGATCTCAACACCATTGAGCAAAAACATCGGAGGTTTGGCTGTATGTTGCGAAACCGTTTCCAGGGCTGCTTTGTCGGCAGTGGTCCAAACCCTGTTTGCCCTGGCTATCAATACGGCAACATCTTGTTTTGAAACGAAGCCCGAAGGATAGGAATAATAGAGCAGCGGTGGTATCTCAATTAAAACCACTTCGGGATCGCATGAGAGTGAAAAAGGGCTGCTCAACATGAGATCCCTGTAATTAGTCGCGGAATAATAAATCTGATCAACCGGATAAATAAAATACTCCTCCGGTTCAAGATACTCTTCAGGCGATTGCAGAAAAGGACTATCGTAATCAACGCGGGTATCAGGATATCCCAGGAGCCTTTTAAACGAAAAACCCTGTTTATTTGAATTTATCAATCCTGAAGTTGAGGTTGAATGGGGATGATCCGGATAACCAGGCTGAGAGATTTCTTGTTCCCGCAACGATTCACGTGAAAAGTTAAGTACCAGAACTTTCTTCCCCTGCATTTTAAGCTTTAAAGCGATATTTCCTATGATGGTCGTCTTTCCTTCATTGCTTAGCGTGCTGAAAAACAAAATAGTATCCGGCTTGTTTTTACCGGAAATCCGGTTAGTACAATAATTAATTTGCTGGAGGATCATCTCCGTCAGCCTGTTGACGATAAACGGGAAATTCAGGTTGCCAACATGCAGAAATATCTTGGGGAAAACGCCAACGGATTCAAGATTGAAGATCTTTGCGGCTTTATTAGGATTTCGGAGTGTATTGTCAAGATACTCCATGGCCAGGATGGTGACCAAAACAAGGATAAAGCCCAGGAGACCTGCAACAACAATAAGCATGGACCGTTTCGTTGGATTCGGGGACAAAGGGAAAAAAGGTGGGTCAATGGCTTTGATATTCGATGAAAGTTCGATATCCTGCATTTTCAGTTTGGCGAGGTTCAATCCGTGCAATAGTTCAAGATAGGCTTGCTCCGAAACATTGATTTCACGTTCGATGCGTTTCAGGTTGGCACCTGCCGGTGCATAAATGGCATATTGCTTTTGAAATTCTTTTATCCGTTCACCCAAAACCTGAAGCCCGGCTTTGGTGTTTTCATAATCGAGCACATTGGCAAGCCAGTCTGTAAGCAGGCCATTGAGTGGCAGGCCATCGGTGGTGTGCCCATAACTATACAATTTACCAATGGAGTTGGTGATTTTGGCTTTCAGTTTGGTAGCCTCTGCTTTCAATTTGGTCAGTTTTGGCAAATCAATCGAATCAGGATTTCCTATTAGTTCAATGTCAGCAATTTTCATGCTGATATCGGCCAACTGGTTGCGCTGTTCAAGGATTTGTGAACTATTGAGTTGAACTTTCTGCTGACTGTTGAGTTTCTCTTCAATTCGGGTGATAGCCGCTTGTGTGCCTGCAAGTTTGATCCGCATGTTGTTGTATGTCACGTCCAGGTCTTCTTTTACGACGGCAACAGCCTTGCTTTGCTCATAATAGTTGATGATGTTATTGTCCTTATTGAACTTTAACAATTTATCCTCTGCAACTTTCAGCCTCCCCGCAGCTTGATTTACCTGGAATTCAAAATACTTTACAACTGCATCGGAACGGTTCTCCTTGATGCCCTTAAAATTCTTGATACAAACTGCCGTTAAAAAGGTAAGGGTTTGCTGGCAAATTCCCGGATCATCCGAATCATATTTCAACCGAACCAGGTCGCTGCTGGCAATGCGTTGTACGTTCACACTTGAAATTGCTTTGACAGAATAGTGTGGGTTACTGAAATTGAGTAATTTATAGATGAAATTGGTATCGTTGGTCGACATGTAGTTCAACAGGTTCTGCACGGTTTGTTCATACGCATCAATACTGACTGTTGATGGCAACCATTGAAGGATACTTGCTGAATCAAGTCTTGTGAACGAAAATGTATCCTGCGAACTCAGGGTGTCAGGTGCGGATATGGTATCATCAGAGGATTGTACCGATTCCATTTCATCGCTGAACGAACTTACCTTAAGTACTTGTCCTGGCTCAATGTTGTTGTCTGACAAATCATTCATAGCCTTCAATTCCTCAGGAGAGAGTCCGTATTGTTTGGCAATGCGGTAAAGTGTTTCCCCGGGTTTTATGGTATGATATGACTTTTGACTGACCGATTGTTGTGGCTTGACAGATGGTTTTACAGCAAGTGGTTTGTTCTCCTCAACATCTGTGGTTTTATCGACATGTCTAACAACGAGTTTGTATATATAGGCAGGTGTGATTTGTTTCAGCCTGATAAATGAGGCTTTGGAGAGGTATTTCTGATCATATTTATCGAGTACCAGATGTTGGGCAAGCAACCTGATTCCTACCTCTTCCTGAGTTTGACGTGATTTGATCACATTGATCAGGTTATCGAAGGCGGTATTGGTTGCGAAAAAGCTCAGCGATTTATCCATTTCAACCCCTCCACCACTGGCAATACCAGTATATAGTGTGGTTTCTGAAGAGTAGGTATAGGTGGGTTTTCTGGTAAGATATGCGACAAGAACAGCTAGCACTACCGGGGTTACGAGCAGTAATACAATGTGTTTGCGTATGAGTCTTAACAGGTCAATGATATTCATCCGGCTATGGAGCATTAAAAATTACATGCAATTTCATGCCAACAATTTCTTCAAGAATCATATAGGCCGTTTTAAAATCCATTTTTGCAGATTCATAATCTGATTCAGTTTGCGAGCAAATGGAAGATATCCGGGTATATTCACTCACTGGTACCACACCATTCAGAAACTCTTTTTCTACCATTAACATGTTGATTCTCGATGTTTCCAGGTATTTCGTTTTGATTTGCAGGATCCGTTGCCTGACCACCAGTTCATTATATTGCCTGATCACCTTTTGCCTGAGTTCAGAGGATTGCACTTCAACCATATCCCGTGCCTGGTTTACCTCCGTTTTTGACAGGTTTACCTGATTGGTTCGGTTGATGATATCGAATAGCGGAAATTTAAAATAGACACCAACACCATATTTTGACTCACTGCGTGTGGTTGAAAATGTGGCAGGGCTCTGTCCTTCAGCGGTATTTGTGGAAAAATTATCGAAAGTGCCATATCTGTAATCAGCCTGAAAACCGATATCGCGCATCCACTGTTTCTGGTCTGCACGGAGTTTGCTGGTGTTGATAAAAATTTGTCTGTTTCTGAAACTTACATACGGATCATGGGCGATCGCAGAATCGATCAGCACTTCAAGGGGTGGCAACTTGGCCTGTATATCATCTTTGGCTAAATCAAATTTAATATCCTTCTGTGCATGAAGCGAATAACAACATGACAGGAACACAAAAACACCTGATATAAAGCAACGGACCAAGGGCATTAATTAATTTATTGCAGGGTTAAACTAAACTGAATCCTTTTGAAACAAGGCTTTGGCAGTCCGTAAAACAAGTCCTAAATCATACCAGAAGGAATACTTTCCTTCAATAAGGTGTTCAGTGTAATATTCAACATCGTACCTTTTGCGCTCCTCTTCCGACATATCACCACCCCTTCCCCTCAGTTCAACCTGCCAAAGACCTGTTATTCCGGCAGGTGCAAGACAACGCATCATGGCTATTTTTTTATCTTCACTGGAATTTTCATTATCCTTGTCCTTTTCTTTGACTTTGTCTGTTAATAGATGTTCAACTTCATAGATAGGCAACGGACGATTTCCTACAATAGACATGTCACCTTTAATAACATTAATGAGTTGCGGCAACTCGTCAATACTGGTATTCCGGATGAATTTACCAACTTTGGTCACACGCGGATCATTGGATATCTTTGTGAAGGTGGCAATTTGTTTCGCTTCAGATTGTTTGATAAACCAATAGTCACATATTTTGAATGCCCCACCATCTTTAACAGGCGAACAGAATTGTCCTTCCGGCAGTTTTGCACACCGCGGGCAGGGTTCCAGCATGGTTTGATCGGGTTGTTTTTGCACAGCCTGATACTGGTTTTTCTCTTTCGCCAGTTTATCCAGCTGATTATCCGCACCGATACGCATTGAACGGAGTTTATAAAAATCAAATTTCTTCTGTCCGAAGCGTGGGGATTTGTAATAAAAACTACCTTTTGATTCCAATTTGATGGCAAGAATTACCAGCAGCAGGAGTGGTGATAAGAAAACCAACGCACTGCAGGCCACCACAAGGTCAAAAATACGTTTTGAACGCGGCATTTTAACCATGGTATCTGTGGCAAATGATGGAGGTTTGACCGAATATTTCCGCCGATAATCTCTCAGGAACCTGACGCGGCCTATCAGCGCTGCTACCGATGGATCGGGAAGGATATAAAAATCATCAATTTTTTTTGAAAGTGCCAGATTATATACATTTTGCCGGAATTCATCAGAAAGCAGGATAAATGCCACTTCATTGAATTCCGGATTTTGACGCAGTTCATCATGAAAGTCAAACCCCTTGCCTCCCGAAGGGTACTCATCACACAGGATGGCATCGGGCTTTTGGTTTTTTTTCAGATAAATTTTCGCAGCCAGTAAATTCCTGTGAACAATAAAATCAACCTCATTGTGCGAACCGAAATGATCAATCATTACTGGTGAAACTCCGATGTAAAGGATAGATACTTTGTTTTCCATTTTTTCAACGTATTTAGAATCACTGATTTTCTAGAAAAGGAATAGGAGTTTATTGCTGGAACTACCACTTACGGGCATAAATTTTTGGAAGCAGATTTTTCTTGATCAGCTCTTCAAGCTCTTCAGGATTAAATGGTTTTGTAAGGTAATCCTGTGCGCTCAGTTGGTAACACTTCAGTCGTTCGGCCGTTTTTTCCTCTTGTGATAACATGATGACCGGGGTGTGTTTGGTGTACCCGCGCTGATGAAATTTCTCAAGAAATTCGTAACCATTGATCGGAGTCATACCGATATCGCATATTACAAGGTCACACGTATTTCTTTCAAGCCATTCCAGTGCTGATTGTCCATCCCCTCTGGCTTCGACTTCATATTGTTTCGATAAAAACCTCACAAGGATCAATCGTATTGTTTGATCATCATCAATAACCAGGATCTTTTTTC
Source organism: uncultured Bacteroidales bacterium (assembly GCA_903875045.1). Taxonomy (GTDB): domain Bacteria; phylum Bacteroidota; class Bacteroidia; order Bacteroidales; family FEN-979; genus CAIVAT01. The sequence goes on along the minus strand of CAIQUS010000104.1, from coordinate 31,644 downwards.
TCTCCGGAGGGGTTTTCCCGATGAGCTGAACCTCATCATACTGGTCATGCTTATAGTAGATTGGATTCAGATTTTTCTTAATGAGTTCATGCAATTCCTCCTTGTTGAATGGTTTGCTCAGAAAATCCTGAGCCCCGTTTCGGTAACATTTCACCCGCTCTTTTTTGGCTTCAACGCCTGAAAGCATAATAACAGGTGTGAGCGCTGTATATGCGCGTTCACGAAATTTCAAAAGAAAGGTATAACCATCCATCGGTTGCATCTGAATGTCGCAAATAACCAGGTCCGGAAGGTTCTCTTCGAGCCATTCAAAAGCTTTTTCACCGCTTTCCACGGCCTCCACATCAAAATCCATTGCGCGAAGTGATGAGGCAAGAATGGTTTGCATGATCTTCTCATCGTCAATGACAAGAATCTTGGGCTTCATAATTCAGGTTTTAGTAATAAAAAACATAGTCAGATCGGGTATGCAATATACGCATTTTTTTTTATTCTCAATTCCTTTCCAAAAGGCGCTCTTTCCCGATTTTCTGTATTACTTTTGTTTAAAACCGGATAAACCTAAAAACCAGGGTTCATACGATTGCCATAACAATTAATTCTGACACATATAAATGAAACTGACCCGACTTTTTGTTGATTTTTTCAATAGTGAAAAATCCGGGGGACTTATCCTGATCATCTGTACTGTATTTTCTTTGTTTGCAGCAAACTCATTCCTGGGAGCTGAATACCTGAACCTTTGGGGCTACCAGCTCGGAGGCCATTCTTTGCAACATTGGATCAACGATGGGTTGATGACGGTTTTCTTTCTCCTGATCGGCTTGGAACTTGAACGGGAAATTTATGCCGGTGAACTGTCGGATTTCAGAAATGCATCCTTACCCATTTTTGGGGCACTTGGCGGCATGCTGATACCTGCCAGCCTTTATCTGGCCCTCAATATGAATCTGCAAACACAATCCGGTGCTGGAATTCCCATGGCAACCGACATCGCTTTCGCTATTGGTATCCTGTCGTTGCTCGGAAACAGGGTGCCGGCTTCTCTGAAAGTATTCCTGATGGCCCTGGCCATCATCGACGACCTGGGTGCCATTCTGATAATAGCTTTTTTTTATACCTCTGAACTAATTTGGTTGAATCTGTTGATTGCCATGGGGATTTTCTGTCTGTTGCTGGTTTTTAACAGAATGAAAATCCATCGGCTTTTCCCGTATCTGATCGGAGGATTTCTGATGTGGTATTTTATGTTGCACTCAGGGATCCATGCCACAATTACCGGTGTTTTACTTGCGTTTGCTATCCCCTTTGGGGATGGTGGGGAAAAATCACCGTCATTCAGGCTCCAGCATTTCCTGCATCTGCCTGTTGCTTTTTTTATTTTGCCATTGTTTGCCCTTGCCAATACAGGCATCATACTGGGAAGCGATTGGTATCACAGCCTGGGAGAGCCGGGCAGCCTCGGGATATTTATTGGGCTGATCCTGGGCAAACCATTGGGTATCCTGATGTTTTCGATCGCCGCTGTTGCACTGGGACTTTGCGCACTTCCAACAGATTTAAAATGGAAACATATTATAGGTGCTGGCTTTTTGGGCGGAATCGGGTTTACCATGTCTATTTTCATTACCCTTCTGGCTTATGATCAGGCCTTGCTGGTTAACAATTCAAAAATCGCCGTTTTAATTGCCTCCACCATTGCCGGGATCATTGGTTATTTATGGCTGAGGAAAACGCTTCCACCGAAATAATAATAAAAAAAGGCTGCCCCATCAAAATGAGGCAGCCTTTTTTGTAATCAATGAACGTTTTTAGTTCACCACAATTTTCTTATTGATAAATCCATCTGCCATTTTAATCCTGAGGTTATAAACCCCTGATTTCATATCAGATGTGTTGATGGTTACATTTGCATTGTCAGCTTTCAGGGTGAGAACAACCTGGCCAACCATGTTTGTGAAAGTTACCTCTTCGATATTCGCAGTTCCCTGGATGTTAAGAACATCCTTCACCGGGTTCGGGAATACAGAAACAGTTGCAGCTGAATTCTCATTGATGCCAACACCACCTACATAAACGTAACCGGTCTTTACTTTTGTGGTTACGCCCCATGAGTTGGTAACAGTCAGGGTAACATTATATGTACCGGCTGTATTGTAAACAATGGAAGGATGTCTGTTGGTTGAAGTTGCCGGAGTTCCCCCTTGGAATGCCCAGCTCACGGTTGAAGTTGAATGAGCGCCTACGGTTATGTCATATTTAATGGTACCGCCCTGGGCAACTGCCGTTAAATTAGATGTGAAATCGCACTGTCTTAAAGAACCGACAAATTTAAACATTCCGCCGGTGGTAGCATCTGCATTGAATCCACCTGCCCAGCCGGTTGAATCGTTCACCCAATCGGTACCTAAAAACTGTGTGCCGATGGTAGCGCTCATGTCATTCCAGGTAACCGCATCATTAAATGAATAGGTAACGCCAGTCATTCCGGTTGCAGCACCTGTGGTAATCCATGTGCTGGGTGTTCCTGGGATATAGGACATGTCGTTAGTGAAAACCTGACCAGTTGTTACGATTGGAGCCCAGGTGGTTCCACCGTCAGTGGTTTTTACCATTCCTCCTGTACTTGACTGGCTTCTATCTCCACCAATGCCTACACTGCCACTGCGGAAAAATGGCTGAACGTATTTAGCTGACCAGCCGCTGATGGCAGAAACTGTCCAGTTATGTCCGTTGTCAATCGATTTGTAAATCCGTCCTTTGTTGGTGCCAAACCAGGTTGTATCACCTATGGAGGCATAATAACCAACAACACCAAATTCTCCGCTAACCGGATTAGGAATATTGCCGCCTGGAACGATCGTCCAGGTAGTACCGCCATCATCCGTTGTGTAAATTTCAAAATCGCCATTGATCGGGTCACCCATACAATATCCGAGATTTGAATCCCAGAAATAAACAACGTTTACAAATGAAGCACCATTGCTGAAGGTTGCAGTAGCCTGACGGGCCCATGTTAAACCTCCATCTGTTGTTTTGTAGATTCCCTGTCCAGTAGTAGTGGCTCCGGGAGGATACATAGATACCCATGCCTTATCGGCGTCTACAGCAACAATATTTGCAATGTCAAGGGCTGCAACTCCGGGAATGGTGCGGGGTGTCCACAAATCTCCTCCGTTGGTCGTAATTGTGATCTCCTGACATGGAGCGGCACCACCACTTCCATCATAAGCGGTTGCCCATACTACCTGACTGTTTACTGCATAAACACATCGTATCCCCCGGCTTGCTGTCGTGAATCCGGTGGCTTGTTCTACCCACTGGGCATAAACACCCAGGGTTAATGCCGTAATGGCAATGAATGAGAGTAAAATTTTCTTCATAATTTCAATTTTTGTGTGTTTAAATATTTATACAAACTTACAACGATTTTCATTGTGAAAAATGGTTTGATGAAAAAAAATCTCCAAAATTCAATTTTTATAATCGTGATCTGAATCTTTGACTTAAAAATAATACCATCTGAAGCCACATTATCACTGTCAATATAAATTGCTAATTTTGCAAAATCAACAGATCAGACAACAGATTATGGTAAAACTCCCTTTGCTTGCCTCCCGTCACCCGTCACGCATCACGCGTCCACTTGTCCACCTGTCCACTCGTCCACCAATTAAATTCATACAAAAATAAAAGCAGCACAATATGTTTGAAGGGTTAAGCGATAAACTAGACCGCGCATTCAAGGTTCTGAAAGGCCATGGTCATATAACTGAAATTAACATTGCAGAAACACTTAAAGATGTTCGCAAGGCACTGCTCGATGCCGATGTGAGTTTTAAAATTGCCAAACAGTTCACCGATCAGGTAAAGGAACAGGCGCTTGGCCAGAATGTGCTTACAGCTGTCTCTCCCGGGCAATTGATGGTCAAGATCGTTCATGATGAACTGACCAACCTGATGGGAGGTCAGAAAACAGAACTTAATATTAAAGGTGAACCTGCGATCATTCTTGTAGCAGGGCTGCAGGGCTCCGGAAAAACCACCTTCTCTGCCAAACTGGCCAATTACCTCAAAACCAAGAAGGGAAAACGGCCGATGCTCGTTGCCTGCGATGTTTATCGTCCAGCGGCTATTGAACAGTTAAAGGTGCTTGGGCAGCAAATCGAAGTGGAGGTCTATTCTGAGGATGCCGCCAATGATCCGGTTAAAATTGCAAAACGCTCCCTTGCTTTTGCCCGGGAGAAAGGTTACAATGTGGTGATCGTCGATACCGCCGGACGTTTGGCTATTGATGACCGGATGATGGACGAGATCGCGAACATTAAAAGCGCACTCAACCCTCAGGAAACCCTGTTTGTGGTCGATTCCATGACGGGACAGGATGCAGTGAATACTGCCAAAGCATTCAATGAACGGCTTGATTATGAAGGAGTTGTTCTGACAAAATTAGACGGGGACACCCGTGGTGGTGCAGCACTGAGTATTAAATCAGTCGTTAACAAGCCTATTAAATTTGTGGGTCTTGGCGAAAAAATGGATGCCCTCGATATTTTCTATCCCGAACGAATGGCCGACCGGATTCTGGGCATGGGCGATATCGTATCCCTGGTAGAAAAGGCGCAGGAGCAATTTGATGAGGAAGAAGCCCAAAAACTGCAGAAAAAGATTGCCAAGAACCAGTTTGATTTCAATGACTTCCTCGCTCAGATCAAGCAGATAAAAAAGATGGGCAATGTAAAAGACCTGCTGGGTATGATACCTGGTATGGGAAAAGCCATCAGAAACCTTGAAATTGACGACAATGCCTTCAAAGGTATTGAGGCCATCATTCATTCAATGACGCCCGGTGAACGGGTAAATCCTGCCGTTTTAAATGGCAGCAGGCGCAAACGCATCGCCCTGGGTTCCGGAACAAGCATTCAGGATGTAAACAGGTTGATCAAGCAATTTGATGATACCCGCAAAATGATGAAAATGGTCACATCCAACAAAGGAAAAAACATGGCCAATGTGATGCGGAACATGAAAAATATGAATTAACAGCACCATAAATGAAACTGCTTGATGGCAAGCTGATTGCCGAACAGATTAAGATTGAAATTGCCTCAGAGGTCAAGGAGCAATTTTTAGACAAAGGACTTGATCCTCCTCATATTGCGGCCGTTTTGGTAGGGGATGATCCAGCAAGCATGACATACGTGTCGGCCAAAGAGAAAGCCTGTCGTGAAGTAGGTTTTATCTCCTCGGTTTACCGGTATCCGGCAAACATTACGCAGGAAAAACTGCTTGAAGTGGTAGATTTTCTGAATGACGATAATGATATCCATGGATTCATTGTCCAGTTGCCGCTTCCCCCGCATATCGATGAACATAAAGTAATTGAACGCATTGATCCGAACAAGGATATCGATGGCTTCCATCCGGTCAATATCGGTAACATGATTTTGAACCAGCCATGCTTCCTGCCTGCCACTCCTTTTGGTATCATCACCTTGCTTGACCGGTATAAAATTGAGACGGCGGGGAAAAATGTCGTCGTGCTTGGGCGCAGCAATATTGTGGGAACACCTGTGAGTATCCTGCTTTCGCGTAAGAGTTCACCGGGCAATGCTACTGTGACGCTGTGCCATAGTTTCTCGAAGGATATTACAGCCATTGCTGCCCGGGCAGACATCCTGATCGTCGCAATGGGAAAATTAGGCTTTGTGACCGCAGACATGGTTAAAAAAGATGCTGTGGTTATTGATGTCGGGGTTCACCGGATTCCTTCCACAGAAACAAAGTCGGGTTACAGATTAAAAGGAGACGTCGATTTTGAGCGCGTTTCCCGTAAATGCAGTTATATTACTCCGGTTCCGGGCGGTGTGGGCCCCATGACCATCGTTTCATTGCTCGTGAATACCCTTAAAGCAGCCAAAAAGGAGGTCATCTGACATCATCGGAACAATCAGCAAATCATCTTCTGAAGGAAGGAAAAGTACTTCCGGTGATGGAAGAGTTTTATACGCTCCAGGGCGAAGGATTCAACACCGGACTTGCAGCCTATTTAATCCGGATAGGTGGATGTGATGTCGGATGCAAATGGTGTGATGTAAAGGAATCCTGGAATGCTGGGAATTTTCCACCGGTTTCCACGGATCTGGTTGTGCAACATGCGCTCACTTATCCTGCAAAAGCCATTGTTGTCACAGGGGGGGAGCCGTTGCTGTATAATTTGGAGTACCTGTGCAGTGAATTGCAACGCAAAGGTGTCCGGACTTTTCTTGAAACATCTGGGTCGCAGCCACTCAGCGGAAGTTGGGATTGGATTTGTGTTTCACCCAAAAGGGATGCTCCTCCATTGAAAGAAGTTGCTGCCATGGCCAGTGAATTGAAGGTAATCATTCAGGATACCACAGACTTTCGATGGGCTGAGGATAATTCGCCCCTCGTATCAGAATCATGTTTACTTTACCTGCAGCCGGAATGGAGCAGGCGTGAAGCAATGATGCCCGAAATAATCCGTTATATCATGGCAAACCCCAAATGGAGGATATCCCTCCAAAGCCACAAATACATGCACATCCCATGATACCTCTGCGTTTTTTTCTTCCATTTGTCATTTGTCATTTGTCATTTGTCATTTGTTTCAGCCAGACACAACGCTTTTCAACACAGAATAAACGTGCGGAAAAGTTTTTTTTTATGGCGTATGATTCCTACCAGGAAAGGAATTATGAAAAAGCGCTTGCCGAGCTGAAAAAAGCATTGGAACAGGATCCTTCATTCACAGAGGCATATATGCTGCAAGGGGATATTGCAGCGGATAATCAACAGTTTGACAAAGCGATAGAGTCCTATAATGCAGCTGTAAAAACAAATAATCCATTTTCCCCGAACTTGTTTTTTATCCTGGGCAATATGCAATGGGGCATAGGCAGATACCAGGATGCACGATTGAATTATCAGCGGTTCCTTGAATTTGAACAACTTCCTCCTCCAAAGAGAGAGCAGGCAGAAAAGCAACTCAGGGCTTGTGATTATGCGATTTGGCTGGTAACCCATCCGGTGCCCTTTTCACCTGTGAACGTGGGAGATAGCATTAATACACAATTTGATGAATACATCAATTCGGTTTCGGCTGATGAGGAGCGTCTCTATTTTACGCGTAAAAATCCCCGTGATGCACAAACAATTGACCCGACTCAGGAATTTGAGGAAGAGTTTTACATTTCCCATCGCATTGATTCGGTTTGGAGACAGGCGTTAAACCTTGGTCCTCCGATCAACACCCATGGCAACGAGGGCGCCCTGAATATATCCCCGGATGGAAAATATTTGTTTTTTGCAGCTTGTAACCGCGATGACGGATATGGGACTTGCGATATTTACCGTGCCGAAAGGGTAGGTGAGCGATGGTCTGAACCGGAAAACCTTGGTCCTGTTGTGAATTCGCCTCAGTGGGATTCGCAGCCATCTTTTTCCTCAGATGGCAAAACACTCTATTTCGCCAGTAAACGTCCGGGTGGCAAAGGAAGTTCCGATATCTGGAAAACAGAACTTCAACCTGATGGACGATGGAGTCCGCCAGTTAACCTGGGCGACTCAATCAACACGAGTGCTCAGGAGATGGCACCATTTATTCATCCCGACGACCAGACCTTGTACTTCTCCTCCAAAGGACATCCCGGGATGGGCAAATTGGATCTTTTTTACGCCAGAAAAGATTTATCCGGAGCCTGGCAAAGGCCGGTAAATTTAGGATACCCCATCAACACCTTTGCGGATGAAATTACCCTGGTTGTTAATGCAAATGGGGATGTCGCTTATATCTCCTCCGATAAATTTGGTGGCAAAGGACGTCAGGATGTGTACAAATTTCCGTTGTACAAAGAGGCCAGACCATTGCTGACCACCTATTTCAAGGGTATTGTATACGATGATGATTCAAAAGTTAAACTTGGTGCACGGTTTGAATTGATTGACCTGGAGACACTAAAAACGGTGGCACAGTCAACATCGGACATGCTCACCGGCGAATTTTTACTCGCGTTGCCAACTGAGAAAAACTATGCACTGAATGTTTCAAAAGACGGATACCTGTTTTTTTCTGATAATTTCTCACTCAGGGGGTTCAATTCCCAAATGAAACCCTTTGTGAAAAATGTTCCGCTGAAGCCAATAAAAATAGGGGAAACCGTGGTGTTGAAAAATATATTTTTTGATACCGACAAATTTAGTTTGAAGGATGAATCGGTTGCCGAACTTCAAAAACTGCTTGGGCTTCTCCAAAAGAACCCAAAGTTAATCATAGAGATCAGTGGACATACTGATAACATCGGCACCAGCCAGCATAATCTCGAATTATCAAGAAATCGTGCAAATGCGGTTGTCGAATATCTTGTGCAGCATAATATTGCCAAAACCCGTCTGTCATTTGCAGGATATGGGTTCAATCAGCCCATTGATGACAATGCGACAGAGCTGGGACGGGCAAATAACCGGCGGACAGAATTTAAAGTGATGGGGAATTAAATTATAATTTGTACCTTTGCACCCCTTAAAATCACGCATTGTTACATGATTAATATTACCCTGCCCGATAATTCGGTTCGTCAATATCCTGAAGGAGTTACAGGAGTTGATATTGCTAAAAGCATCAGTGAAGGACTTGCCCGGAATGTACTTTCCGTTCAGGTTAATGGTGAGATATGGGATGCAACCCGTTCAATTTCAACAGATTCAAAAATAAGATTGCTCACCTGGAGCGATCCTGAAGGTAAAGCATCGATGTGGCATTCCTCTGCCCATTTGATGGCCGAAGCCATTGAATTACTCTATCCAGGGGTGAAATTTGGCATCGGTCCGGATATTGAGAACGGATTTTACTACGACATTGACTTTGGAAATTATACGATATCGTCTGATGATTTCAGTAAGATTGAAAAGAAAATCCTTGAATTGGCTAAGGAAAAGCAAACTTTTATCCGGAAGGATGTTGCCAAATCCGATGCCATTGATTATTTCACTACGAAAGGGGATGAATATAAAATAGAATTGCTGCAGGGGCTTGAAGATGGTCAGATTACTTTTTATGAGTCTGGCAAATTCACCGATTTGTGCCGGGGGCCGCATATCCCAGACACCAGTTTCATCAAAGCCATCAAACTGCTCAATATCGCAGGGGCCTATTGGCGTGGCGATGAAAAACGCAAGCAACTTACACGTATCTACGGAATTACTTTTCCGAAACAAAAGGAACTTGATGAATTTCTTACCTTTCTTGAGGAAGCAAAAAAACGTGACCACCGAAAGTTAGGCAAAGAGCTTGAACTGTTTGCTTTTTCTCAAAAAGTCGGTTTGGGTCTTCCTTTATGGCTGCCCCGCGGTGCCGCTTTACGCGAACGTCTTGAAATGTTCCTGAAAAAGGTTCAAAAAAAGGCTGGATACGAACAGGTTATGTGTCCTCATATCGGGAATGTTGAATTGTACAAAACCTCAGGCCATTACCAGAAATACGGAGAGAGTTCTTTCCGTCCTATTTCCACCCCGGTTGAAGGAGAGGAGTTTTTTCTGAAACCGATGAATTGCCCTCACCATTGCGAAATTTACAAAGTAAAACCGAGATCATATCGCGATTTGCCTGTCAGAATTGCCGAATTTGGCACAGTCTACCGTTACGAGCAAAGCGGGGAATTGCATGGTTTGACCCGTGTTCGCGGATTTACCCAGGATGATGCACACATTTTCTGCATGCCTGAACAGGTGAAAGATGAATTCAAAGGGGTAATGGATATTGTAATGTTAATTTTTAAAGCCCTGAAATTCAACGAATTTATTGTTCAGATTTCATTACGTGATCCTGAGAATAAAGAAAAATATATCGGTTCTGACGAAAATTGGGAAAAGGCTGAGCGTGCCATTATGGAGGTTGCCGAAGAACGTGGTTTGACTACGGTCATTGAACTTGGGGAGGCTGCCTTCTATGGTCCTAAAATGGACTTCATGGTGAAAGATGCCTTGGGTAGAAAATGGCAGCTTGGTACCATCCAGGTTGATTATAATCTGCCTGAACGGTTTGAGCTTGAGTATATCGGAAACGATAACCAGAAACATCGTCCGGTGATGATACATCGGGCTCCATTTGGCTCCATGGAACGGTTTGTTGCTGTTTTATTGGAACATACTGCGGGGAATTTTCCGTTGTGGCTTACTCCGGACCAGGCTATTGTATTGCCAATCAGTGAGAAATACCAGGATTATGCAAAAAAAGTTTTACATTTGCTAAATAATTCCGAAATTCGCACCCTGATTGACGACCGGAACGAAAAGGCTGGCAAGAAGATTCGTGATGCCGAACTGATGAAAATTCCTTTTATGCTCGTTGTTGGAGAACGTGAAGAGAGCGAAGGAACAGTTTCTGTCAGAAAACATGGGCAGGGAGATCTGGGACCACAAAAAATTGAAGATTTCGTCAGGCTTGTTCAGGAAGAGATTAAAGTTGAACTTGGAGAAATATAAGGTCGGGTTTTTCCTAACCAGGGGTTTTGACCCCTGGTGGCAAATCCTGCAAATAGGTAATATAAACCAAATATAGGAGGACTTACAATAGTAACACAATTTAGCGGCCCGAGACGGTATCCGAAACCGGGGAAAAAGGAAGAACCTTATAATATCAACCAGTGGATAAAGGCACCGGTTGTGCGTGTGGTGGGCGAGAATATTGAGCCCGGCATTTACAACATACGCGAGGCTTTGAATATTGCAGAGGTTAAAGGACTTGACCTTGTTGAAATTTCACCTACAGCAAATCCTCCTGTTTGCAAGGTGATTGATTACAAAAAATTTCTCTACGAGCTTAAAAAGAAGCAGAAAGAGATGAAGGCCAAAACTGCTAAGATAATTGTCAAAGAGATCCGGCTTGGCCCGAATACCGATGAACATGATTTTAATTTCAAGTTGAATCATGCCATCAAGTTTTTAAAAGAGGGCGCTAAAGTTAAAGTGGATGTTTTTTTCAAAGGACGTTCAATCATATATAAAGAACAAGGAGAGTTGATCCTGCTGAAGTTTGCCCAGTTACTGGTAGAGGTTGGTAAAATAGAACAACTGCCACGTCTCGAAGGCAAACGCATGATCATGATTATTACCCCAAAGAAATAGTGAAATTAATTCAATCATTATACAATTCAATCATTCAATCATTCAATAAAAGGTAACATGCCAAAAATGAAGACCAAATCCGGCGCTAAAAAAAGATTCGCTCTGACGGGCACCGGTAAAATCAAACGGAAGCATGCTTACAAAAGCCACATTCTGACCAAGAAAACCAATAAACGGAAACGTAATCTTACGTATTCGACTACGGTCCACAAAGCAGATGAAGCCAATGTAAAAGAGATGCTCCAGGGTTAATTATTCATTGTTTAACTTGTGATTAGCTTTAAAGATTCCCGAAATCGGGAGCGCTAACGCAAAAAATCAGAAACCATGCCAAGATCAGTTAATTCAGTCGCCTCGCGAGAGAGAAGGAAAAAAATTCTTAAACGGGCGAAAGGACAGTTCGGTAGAAGAAAGAATGTCCTTACCGTTGCGAAAAATTCAGTAGAAAAAGGGTTGAGCTATGCCTACAGGGACCGCCGCACGAAGAAACGGAATTTCCGTGCTTTGTGGATAACCCGTATCAATGCCGGTGTGCGGCTATATGGAATGTCGTATTCCGTATTTATTGGAAAACTTGCTGAGAAAAATATCACACTCAACAGAAAAACCCTGGCCGATTTAGCCATGAACAACCCCGAAGCTTTTAAAGCCGTTGTTGAAGAATGTAACAGCTAACATACAAGGGAAAACCCAAAAAAAAGCCGTTTTGCTAAGCAAAACGGCATTTTTTTTAAGGCTTCTTTGAATATTTATAGTAGTTTTCGATAAATCCTCCGATTTTTTCAGCCGGAAGTTTTTTTGCAATAATCTCCTTCTTTTTATCAAGTAAATAAATGACCGGGGTTGAAATGATATCGTACTGTTCGTGGTAATCCCCCGTTAAAGTTCGTGGTCCATCCACATTAATCCAGTTCATCTTCTTTTTCTTAATTGAATTTTTCCATTTTACCAGGGAGGTATCGGAACAGACTGCGAAAATTTCAAATTTATATTTCTCCTTGTTCTGGTCGTAGAACTCCTTTATAATGGGTATTTCTTTCTCACAATGGCCGCAATCAGGGTCCCAGAAGAGTAACATTAAAAAATCAGCCGTGATGTTGTGCATCGACACCAATTGATTGCTGGTGTCCTGCATAATCATATTTGGTGCTTTCTCACCGATTAACAACGGGCGGATTTTATTCGCCTTTTTGATAATATTGTCATTCACTGACTTGGTAATCCAGGTTGTTTGGCCTGTAACATAATATTTATCAACGATGTGTATGAAAACCTTATCGAAACCCATGTATTCAGGGTTTTCATATCGGTAAGTTGTAAACCATACGAGATATTTAAACATCTCCGGATTTGGCCTTGCTTTTTCAATATATATGTCAACCTCCCGAATTACACTGTCGGGGTTTTGAACCACTACCGTCTCAAAGTACTTCTTTAATTTATTGTGGAATACAGGTGTTCTCAGCAAACGGTCATCCGTAAAATCCGTGCCATCCCAGAAATGGGATTTGTAATAGCGGTAACCAAAGGTTGAGTCCGGTCGGCCATTTGAAAGGATCGGTATTTCCGGAACTTCCGGCTCTTTCATGGCATTGATCATCAAGGCGGTAAATGAATCAGGAAATTTTGCAACAATACCGAGTTTGAAAGCAATCAACTCTTTATTGATCTTGTTGATCTTTTCTGAATACATCTTCAGCGTGTCTTTCTTGTCGGCCACAAGTTTCGCTTTATCATCAAGTTCCTGAACCTGACTGAACTTTTCCTTGTTGTACCGAAGATATTTGTAGAACAACTCATTTTCAGGTGAATCTTTGATGATCATTTTATTCATCGGGTCACCCTTTGTTGTTTCCATCGAGAACTTCAGGTCATTGTTGACTACAAAATCAAAATATTGTTTATCCGTGATTACCAGGACATAAAGTCCTTTCGGAAGGTCGGCCGGGGCTTTATAGGTGCAACGACCCGAAGCATCAACTTTTAATGTGTCTTTGATGTATGTCCCATTGCTGTAGTAATAGGCGATCAAACAGGTTGTGTCTTTTAACCCATTGATTTTAAACTTGATATTATAGCCAGATTGCCCGGAAACAACAATTGTAAGGGCACTGAAAATAACAAACAGCCACGCCGGTTTAAGTTTTATCATGATAAATTTGAAATTTTAATGAGCTAAATGTTCATTCCTCAGAAGATCGTTTACGGTTTTAACCGGATTAAAAGTGATGATAGGGACTTCCGCGAAAATGGTTATCCATTTGGCCATTGCCCCATTCCATAGCCCTGGCAGTTCCTGGGCTTTCAGCGTTTTACCACCGCTGGATTTGAGTGAAATAAATCCAGTATTCTCATCTACAAATTCTTTTAAATCAAATGGTTGTCCTTCGAAATCTTTGGTACTGCAAACAAGGTCGACCGGGTTAAAATGGGTTGACAGATCAACTATCATTTTTTGTGTCTGATCCTTCATATCAATCTGTGATGATTCTACGATCTGAAGGGATAATTTTTTATCATCACCCATCACCCAGAAAGGCCCGCCTCCTGGCTCGCCTTCATTTTTTACCATGCCACAAACACGGATCGGGCGATTTAACAGTGCAAAAAGAAACGCTGCCTGTTCATTCAGCGGATACGTGTCAAAATCCGCTGGTAAATCCTGAAATAACTTCTCTTTGGCAAATTCAGCCATTTCATGGAGTTCTTCCTTGCGAGGCTTTCGCTCCTTCAATTTAAACAGAAATTCCGAGATGGTCTCCTTAATGAACAACAGGTAACCGCCAATTAGTTTTTTATATTGGAAAGTTGTTGGTTTTAGGCGGTCAGGCACAATGTTGTCGATGTTTTTAATGAAAATGAGATCGGCGTCTATTTCGTTCAGATTTTCGAGCAATGCGCCGTGCCCGCCTGGCCGGAAGAGGAGGGAGCCATCAGGGTTGCGTACTGGTTCATTCGTTTCATCTACCGCAATTGTATCTGTTGATGGTTTCTGAATGGAGAATGAAATTTCGAATTTCACATCAAACCTTGTTTCGTAGATATTCTTTACTTTTTCAAATAGTTCCACGAATTTTTCATGATGTTCAGGTGAAATGGTAAAATGTATGCGTGCAACACCACCATGGTCCCGTGTATAGGCAGCTGCTTCAACCAGGTGCTCCTCTGCAGCAGCACGCGCTCCCTCGTTGTATTGATGAAATTTAAGTAAAGCCTTTGGCAGATTTGCATAATTCAGCCCATTTTCGGATAAAACCAGATCGATGATGGTGCCAAAGTCTTTTTTTTCAATGAGTTGATCCATGGTACTCCCTAAGTTTGTTACCAGCGCCGACAAATCATTGTAAAAAGCAATCTCTTCTATATGGTTCACAAAATAAAATACTGAGTTAAAGCGCTGGTCTTTCAGGAACAAGGACATTCCTGTTTCACCCGGAGAATATTGCTCCCTGAATTCAAAAAGATGTTTAAACATTCTGCTGGCAGCACCAGATGCCGGAACAAACTTAATTACCTTAAGGGCCGGCAACACATTTTCGAAATACTTCAGGTAAAATTGCTGTTGTTCGTCATCAAACTTTAATAATCCATCTCCTGCAATGGCAGGCCTGACGAGACGGATGAAGGGAAATCCGGTGATGAAATGGTCAATTTGTTTATGGATGACGTGAATGTCAATCCCCTTGGTCCCGATTTGATTATAATCCTGCTGATTGAACATAAAAGGTTTTTTAGTAATTTTAGACAAAATTATCCAAAAAAAATGAAAAAAATAGCTATTATTCTTATTTTGGCCGGGGTTTCTCTCTCCACGCTGGCTCAGGTCGCCCCCCAGAAGTATTTTATCGAGTTTATGGATAAGACCAATTCAATCTATTCGATAAACAGTCCTGCCCAATTCCTGTCATACCGGGCAATCGAGCGCAGACAACGGCAGGGGATACCCATTGTTCAAAACGATTTACCGGTAAATCAATCTTATATAAACAGAGTCAAACAATACAGTGTGACTGAACTGACACGGTCAAAATGGTTTAACGGAATCACCATCTATTGCCTTAATCCATCAATAATTGATTCAATTTTGAAATTTCCATTTGTAAAACGTATATATAAGAGCTCTGAGGTTGATCGTGTAAAACATTCAAAATCTGATGATAAATTCATGTTAGATGAAGTGATGCTTCAGTATAACAGTTTTTCCCCGGCGTCGAGTAAAAGTGGTTACAACGGTAATACAGGTTACGACTATGGCGTTTCTTATAATCAGATACACATGTTAAATGGCGATAGTTTGCATAAACTGGGTTACAAGGGAGAAGGGATGGTCATTGCTGTGCTGGATGCTGGTTTTCGTTATGTCGATATTCTACCGGCATTTGATAGCTTAAGACTTAACAATCAAATTCTTGGCACAAGAGATTTTGTTTCACCCGGGAACAACGTATATCATGAAAATGAACATGGGATGGAAGTTCTTTCGACCATGGGGGGAAATATTCCGGGCCAGCTTGTCGGAACTGCCCCCAAAGCGAGTTATTGGCTGCTTCGCTCAGAAGATTCTAATTCTGAATTTCTTATAGAGGAATACAATTGGGTTGCTGCTGCGGAGTTTGCGGACAGTGCAGGAGCCGACATCATCAATTCATCGCTTGGTTATACTGAGTTTAATGATGCTGCCCAAAATCACACCTGCTCTGATATGAATGGCCATACAACTCCTGCTACGAGAGGGGCGAATATCGCAGCCAGCAAAGGCATGATTGTGGTTTGCAGCGCCGGAAATTCAGGTGACAAACCATGGAAATGTATCAGTTCACCTGCAGATGGCCTTGGAGTGCTTGCTGTTGCCGCTGTGAATGCCAGTGGCATCCGTGCCGGATTCAGTTCAGTGGGGGAGGCGACTTTGCGCATAAAACCGAATATTGCCGCCCAGGGGGCGCCGGCGGTTGTATCCTCAACAAATGGCACCATCATGTCGGCCAGCGGAACATCCTTTTCGTCACCTGTTATTGCGGGTATGACAGCATGTTTATGGCAGGCTGCACCTACCTGGAGTAATCTGTCAATTACCCGTGCAATCGAGTTAAGCGGCAACCAGGTATCCCATCCCGATTCATTGCTTGGATATGGTATTCCGGATTTTATTAAGGCAATGCAACATGTAAATATTGATAAAAAGGAGATTGTTCCTGCACCGAATATTTATCCAAATCCCTTTGCAACTACATTTACATTGTCACTTAATGCTAAAACAGCCCAGAAAATTGATTTGTATCTCATTGACAACCTTGGCCTGGTTGCATTTTATATGCATACGAAGACCGAAGGAGCAGGGGATTACAAAATAACCGTTCCCGATCTGTCATCTCTTCCGAATGGAAACTATCTGATTAAAGTGGTAGGGCAGGATTTACTGCTGAATAAGATGATTATCAAGTGCAATAATTAATCAATACCCGATCCTTATTGTTTACAAATGTAATTACAATTGTAAACAAGGGTTGATTTGAATTGTAACACGTTGATCTTTATTGTAATAAATAAATAACATCTACAATGATTGCTCCACCTTCAAACAAATAGCATGGTTACTGGTTACAAGTTTTTCCATAAAGAATGACAGACATTTTCTCTGGCTCTTGTGTTTGAAATCGGGTTCCCTCAGGGTTGATTGGGTTGGTTGGTTCACTTTCTAACATTGCCGGTCCTGGTTTGGTTTTGGCCTGGTAAGGTGTGGGTGATGACTGAATTGGCGGGGATGAGGGGTAAAGTAATAATAATTGAAGTGATTACAAATGTAAATTACGAATGTAAACAAGCGAAATTGATTGATGAGTATTCATTAAAACAATTAATATTAATAATTTACATGGTTTATATCATGTGATGGTTGGATTAAACATCATTGTTACCATTTGTCATCAAGATATCATCAAGTTGTCAACAAGGTGCATCATTTATTATTACTTTTGTAAAAACTTTGAAGATGATTGAGCGAATTTTGGAGTTAATGAAGAACAAAAATTTAACTCCTTCCCAATTTGCTGATGAGATTGGGATTCAGCGATCGGGTATCTCACATTTGATCTCAGGGAGAAATAAACCCAGCCTTGAGTTTATCATGAAGGTATTAAAGCGGTTTCCCGATGTGAAGGCAGAATATTTATTGTATGGCACATCAGACTCCGGCATGGACCCTAACGAGGAAATTGCAGGTTCAGGTGATTTTGCTCCAAAACCAGCCGCAACATTGTTTGATCCACCAGACATCCTGGAAAGTAAACCAGAACCAAAACCAATGCGGCAGGTTAAAAGAGAGAGGACGGAAAGAAAAATTGAGAAAATCGTGGTTTTCTACGATGATAAAACATTCAGGGAATATGACCCTGAATGAAGTTCAGACCTTTACAAGCCCGGTCAGACCATTTCAAGGAAGGAAAAGAAGAACCCTGCTTCACGTTGAGCACTTTCATCGCTATCTGAGCCATGGACTGCATTTTCGCTGAGGTTCTTGCCATAGAGTTTCCTGATGGTACCCTCATCTGCTTTGGCAGGATCTGTTGCACCGATGAATTTTCTGAAAGATTCAACAGCATTCTCCTTTTCAAGTATCGCTGCCACAATAGGGCCTGAGGACATAAAATTCGTTAACTCCTCATAAAACGGCCTTTCTTTATGCATTTCATAAAAGTGGCCGGCCTGTTCCTTGCTTAAGGAGATTTTTTTCATGGCTTTTATTTTGTAACCGGCTGCCTCAATTTTTGCAAGGATGTTCCCGGTATAACCAGCCGAAAAGGCTGATGGTTTTATCATCGTAAAAGTAATTGTTCCTGTCATATCAGATTATTGTTTAGCGCAAACAAAATTACAATTTTTATTTTAATTATCCTTAATTTTGCACCCCTTAAAAACCGAACTATTTGGAAAATACTGACTTTAACCTTATTTCCGAACTGATTTCACAACCTTTACGGATTCTGATTACCTCTCATTCCAACCCGGACGGGGATGCCATTGGATCAAGCCTGGCGCTTGCATCATATCTGAAAAAGAAAAATCATGATGTACAGGTCATGATTCCTGATCCATACCCCGATTTCCTCGCGTGGATGAAAGGACACGATGAAATTTTAGTTTTCTCAACAGATAAGAGTGCATGTGTAAAAGCCATCGACCGGGCTGAACTGATTATTGCATCAGACTATAACAATCTGGGCCGTTTGAATGATGCAGCACCGCTTGTCAGGCAATCCAGGGCAATTAAAGTGCTCATTGACCACCACTTAAATCCATCGGATGAATTTACTTATCAGATTTCCATTTCAAAGATTTCATCCACATCGGAGATAATCTACAACTTTATTGAGAAAATGGGCGATCTGCCCTTGCTTGATAAAAACATCGCCGAATGTATCTACGCAGGAATCATAACCGATACAGGTTCGCTTAGCTATGCATGTAATTACGTTAAAACATACCTGATCATGGCCGAGTTGTTCAGGTTGGGAATTGACGGTGAGCATCTTCACCGGTTAATTTATGACACCTATTCTGAAAGCAGGTTGCGCTTATTGGGATATTCCATCAGTGATCAATTGGTTGTACTTCCTGAATTTCATACGGCATATATTACTTTGTCAAAGGAAGCCCTTGAACGATTTGATCATCAGATTGGCGATACTGAAGGGGTCGTAAACTATGCACTTTCAATCAAGGACATCAATCTGGCTGCCTTGTTCATGGAGCGAGATGGCATTGTGAAGGTTTCATTCAGGTCAAAAGGTTCTTTTGCCGTTAATACCCTGGCATCTGAATATTTTAATGGTGGCGGGCATCGCAATGCGGCTGGTGCCAATTGTACCACCACCCTGGCCGAAACGATTATGAAGTTTAAGCAATTATTGCCCAAGTACCAACCAATGCTTAAATCTGTTTACTAAGTTGAATACCCTCAGGATCGCTTATTTCTTTAGACCTTTATATTTGGCCTTTTCTATTTCTGTGGTTTTTTTTATCTCCTGTACTGAAGCACCTTTAAAAACCGGATCGGACAGGAATGTACAAACGCTGGAAGATTCTGTTATTATTCTCAATAAACATATTGTTCAGTCTGAAAATCAGGAGATTGATGATTTTATCCACCGATATCAATGGGAAATGATTCAAACCCAGACTGGCTTACGGTATATGATCTACAAAGCAGGGAACGGACCAAATGCGAAATCAGGTGACATTGTTTCAATTAAGTATAAAGTGAATCTTTTGACTGGTGACCTGGTTTATATGTCCGATTCTGGTGCCATGTTAACGTTTGAAGTTGGAAAAAGGAATGTTGTCAGTGGACTGGAAGAAGGCATCATGTTTATGAAGAAAGGCAGCAGGGCAAAGCTGATTGTGCCTTCTCACCTGGCATTTGGCCTGCTGGGTGATATGGAAAAAATTCCTGCAAGAGCAGCGCTGGTTTGCGATGTGGAACTATGTGCCATTAACCCGGTAAAAAAATGAACTCGTTCTCTCATGATAAGCAGGACTTTACTATCTTTGCCGGTCAAATAACCGTACGAATGCTGATGTATAAAGTGCAAATTATGTGATTGAAAAGTGATTTTGTATCAATAAAATAAATTAGTTCAATAATTATTAACCAAAATTTTTAAAATGCAAAGTATGAAAAAAATGATTGTTAATCCATTGGTCATCGTAATGTTGGTTGCCTTGACAATGCTGGCTTGTTCCTCAAAATATCCTGGTTATGATAAAACGGCAACAGGCATGTATTATAAGTTGTATAAAGTGAGTAAGGACACACTTAAAGCAAAACAGGGAGATTGGGTTTCTCTGAATATGAGTTATAAATACAAAGATTCCACACTTTTCAACAGCAGGTCAGCTATGGCCACTCCTGTACGGTTTCAATTACCCCCATCAGAATACAAGGGTGATATTTATGAAGGAATCCGTATGTTATCCCCAGGTGACAGTGCCGATTTTATTATCAATGCTGACTCATTGTTTACCAAGACATTCCGTCAACCAACTCGTCCTGCTTTTATTGACAGTAATAGCGTAATTCATTTTTATATTTCGATGCTCTCCATTGATTCTCCGGTTACGATGATGAAGAAAGAGGAAGAGTCGCTGAAAAAGTATATTGAGGAGAAAAAAATAACAGTTTCCCCTTTACCTTCCGGGTTATACTTTGTTGAAACATTACCTGGAAAAGGCATAAAAATAGATACCGGTTCATGGGTGAAGGCCCATTTCAGTGTATCACTTGTTGATGGAAAGAAAATTTTCTCTACATCTGAACGTGGTGAACCAATGGAATTTGAATTCGGGAAAAAATTTGATACGCCAGGATTTGAGGAAGGTGTATCAAAGATGGTCAAAGGTGGCAAAGCCACTCTGATTGTCCCGTCAGGAATTGCTTTTGGTGAAACCGGACGCGGTGCAATGGTACCTCCCTATTCAACGGTTATTTATGACCTCGAAATTGTTGATGTTCAATCAAAAGCCGATCATGATAAAGCTCAGGCTGATAAAAAGAAAACAGAGACTCTTAAACTCGAAACCAATAAAAAACAGGAAGGGGACCTTATGAAGAAATACTTAGTTGACCACAAGATCACGGCAAAACCAAGCGCCACAGGCCTAATTTATGTCGAAAAAGTAAAAGGAACAGGTGCGAAGGCAGCCCCAGGGAAAAAGGTGAAAGTTCACTACACTGGCACCCTTCTTAACGGGACAAAATTTGATTCATCACGTGACCGCAACGAACCATTCGAATTTGAATTGGGTAAGGGTCAGGTGATCAAAGGCTGGGATGAAGGCATTGCCATGATGAATGTTGGCGGAAAAGCCACATTGGTTATTCCTTCATCCATTGCTTACGGAGAACGCGATATGGGCCAGATTCCGCCGTATTCAACGCTGGTATTCGATGTTGAATTGCTGGATGTAAAATAATCAGAGGATTTCAGGTTGAGAAAAAGGCTGGTTGCGATGGCAATCAGCCTTTTTTGTTTTCTTTGCCGCCTTCCTGGTTTTCAATCATCGCCTGCAACGCTTTCATTTCATCCCTTAAGCGGGCAGCTTCCAGAAAATCAAGGGCTTTTACGGCATCTTCCATTTCTTTACGGTTCCGGCTGATCAGTTTTTGAAGTTTTTCCCTGGAAAGGTACTTAATAAGAGGGTCAGCAGCCACATCTATTTTTTCATTTTCATAATAGGGAACCGGTAGCGGCTTGTTCCCATCAGCAACTGCAGTTTGCCCCATGATGTCACGCGTACTTTTAACAATCTGGGTAGGGGTGATGTTGTTTTTGGTGTTATAGGCAATTTGTTTTTCCCTTCGACGGTTTGTCTCTGCCATCATCCGTTTCATCGATTCAGTAATCTTATCCGCGTACATGATCACCTTGCTGTTGATATTTCGTGCTGCCCGCCCTGCCGTTTGGGTGAGGGATCTTTCAGATCTGAGAAATCCCTCCTTATCTGCATCCAGAATGGCAACCAGCGAGACTTCAGGAAGATCCAGTCCCTCGCGAAGCAGGTTCACACCAACCAATACGTCAAATACGCCCAGTCTTAAATCCCTCAGAATCTCAACTCTTTCAAGGGTGTCAACATCTGAGTGGATATACCGGCATCGTATTTCAATCTTTGTAAAGTAGTTGGTCAGTTCTTCAGCCATTCTCTTGGTGAGGGTCGTTACCAGGGTACGTTCATGTTTTATAATTCGCTGATTGATCTCATCGAGCAGATCATCGATTTGCCGCAAACTTGGCCTTACCTCAACATAAGGATCCAGCAACCCGGTCGGCCGGATTACCTGCTCCACCACAATTCCCTCACACTGTTGCAATTCAAAATCGGCCGGTGTAGCGCTGACATACACAGTTTGCCTCACCATGGATTCAAATTCTTCAAACTTCAGTGGCCGGTTGTCCATGGCCGAAGGGAGTCTGAACCCATACTCAACAAGGGTTTGCTTACGTGAACGATCTCCGCCAAACATCGCCCTGATCTGCGGTATGCTTACATGACTTTCATCAATGACCATTAAAAAATCATCGGGAAAGAAGTCCAGCAGACAGAATGGCCTCGAACCGGAGGTCCGGCCATCAAAATACCGTGAATAATTTTCAATTCCTGAGCAATACCCCAGTTCCCGCATCATTTCAATGTCATAACTGACCCGGTCTTCCAACCTTTTTGCTTCCAGTTCTTTTCCGTTTTCCCTGAAATATCCGCATTGTTTGATCAGGTCATCCTGAATTTCAACAAGTGCTTCACGCATTTTATCTTGTGAGGTCACAAAAATGTTTGCAGGGTATATCGTCATCTGATCCATTTTCTCGATTTTACGTCCTGTCAAAGGATCAAATGACTCAAGGCTCTCTACCTCGTTGCCAAAGAAGATAACCCTGTAGGCGATGTCCAAATAAGCCGGGAAAATATCAATGGAATCCCCTTTCACCCTGAACCGGGCACGGGTGAATTCACCTTCAGTCCTGGAATACAGACTATTCACAAGCGAATTCAATAATTTTTTCCGTCCAATCTGATCACCGGTCTGAAGTCGTATCACGTTCTGACTAAAATCATCAGGGTTGCCAATACCATAAATACACGAAACAGATGAAACAACAATGATATCCCGCCGCCCTGATAAAAGGGCAGATGAGGCGCTCAATCTCAATTTCTCAATTTCCTCATTGATGGAAAGGTCTTTTTCAATGTAGGTGTTGGTAACCGGAATGAAGGCTTCCGGTTGGTAATAATCATAGTAGGAAACAAAAAATTCCACTGCATTGTCAGGAAAAAACTGTTTGAATTCACCGTAAAGCTGTGCCGCCAGGGTTTTATTGTGGCTGAGAACGAGTGTAGGTTTTTGAACCTGTTGCACCACGTTGGCAATGGTAAACGTCTTCCCTGAACCGGTCACACCAAGCAGTACTTGTCCGGGATCACCACGTTGAATGCCCTCAACAAGTTGTTTTATGGCCTCAGGCTGATCTCCTGTAGGTTTGAATTCGGATGTAAGTTTAAATTCCAAGGCAAATGATTTTATGGTAATTTAACCAGGGTTGTTGTAATGGGATAATGGTCGGATATGTCTATGTCAAAGGTTCGATATGAAACCGATTTAAATTTTTTTGAATGAAGAATATAATCAATTCTAAAGGAGGGTAATTTTCCTGCATAAGTGCTGTTAAACAGGCCATGCCCGCTTTCAATATATGAATCAGTCAATCTGCGCGTCAATTGGTGGTATGTGTACGAGGACGGGGTATCATTGAAATCTCCGGATAAAATCACCGGATATGGACATGATGCAATGTGCCCGGCCAAAACATTAACTTGTTTTGCTCTGATAATAAATGCTTTATGAAGTTTCCAAAGAATGCGTTTTGATCCTTCTTTAATGGGTGTCGTTTCTTCAATATCGGGTTCAGTGAGATGTGAATAAAACGAGTAATCATCATTTGCGAACCGGATAGACTCCAGGTGAAGGTTGTATACGCGAATGGTGTCACGGTTCATCACAATGTCACTGAAAATGGCATAGTGGCTGCGGTCAGGCAGTTTGAGACAGCCGAAATTCACGATAGGAAAACGAGAAAAGGTAGCAATTGCATTGATTTTACGTTTATTAAAGAAATCCTGATAGTTTTTAAATGAATAATAATTAAGGTGGATGGATTTGGCGAATTTTGATAATGTTTCAGAGAAATCTTCTCCAATCGCATAGAATTCCTGAACACAAATAATGTCGGCATTTTGATCAGCAAGAAACTCCGTTACTTTGCTCTTTACTTCCTTTTGGCTGTCAGCCCTTTGATTTCCGTAAAGTGAATGTACATTAAAACTGACAATCTTTATCTTAGGATATGATAAGACCTTTTGCCTGGAAAAACTGATTGGATAGATGGTCAACAGACTGTTGAATCCCAATAAAACCGAGATCAGGGAAACGAAAATGAACCGTTTCCAGGTAACCAGCCAGAAAAAAACAAATAATAGGTTAATAATCAGGAAAATGGGATAAGCCAGTCCGAAGAAGGCAAGTATCCAGACCTTTTCAGGGTTGACATATCCTGCCAGATATGAGGCAAGCAAGCAGGCTACTGCGCATATATTCAAAAAATAGAGACTCTTTTTCAGGATTGACAGGCCTTTCATCCTCAAACCTTTAGATTATTTCAGCGTTTATTAGATGCCTTAAACAGAAACTCCTTCTCATCTTTTGTGAGACAATCATAGCCTCCTTTCGAAATTTTTTCAAGGATCGTATCAACTTTTTGTTGAATGGCCTTTTTTTTAAGGTTGTAATCCTCATCGGAAACAGGTCTTGACGAATATCCGCCTGCAGAATGAGATGTTTGTGATTTTTTCCGGAATATGTTGGAGAAACTTCTGAAAAAATCAGGAGAAGTTCCGGAAAACCTTGCAGTTTTGGAAACACGGGACAGAAGGATGAACGTGGCGCCAAACAAAGCCCCACCGATATGGGCAATGTGTCCGCCGGCATTCCCTGAAGGAATCATAAAAAAGTCAAATACAAACAGGATAATGGCAAGATAGATGATTTTAAGCCTTCCAAAAAGAAAAAGTTGGATGGTATAATTCGGAACATACACTGCGATGGATGTCACAATGGCCATGACGGAAGCTGAAGCACCCAGTGCAAAAGAGGCTGGAATGATCGTTTCAAAAACCGGAAAAATATTAAACGCAAATATATAGAAGAGGCCTCCGCTGATGCCGCCGGTTAAATAGATCAATACAAGTTGCCGGGACGGCAGAAACTCAAGGAAAATTTTGCCAAACCAATATAACCAAATCATATTGAACAGGATATGCCAGATATCAATATGCAAAAACATGTAGGTTATTATTGTCCATGGTTTCAGGTACAACATCGGAACGTAGGCTGGAAGAGCCAGAAAATTGAGCAAAAGCGAATCGAGTGCGTCGCCATCCGGGCTGTTGTAAAAGAAAAAAATGACCTTTAATGCCTGTACCCCAACCCAAACTCCAACATTGATCAGGATCAAAACAGACAATGCAGATCCTTGTCTGAAAAACCGTTTGATTTCATCAAAAGGGTTTTGGTTTTGTCCGTAGTTATAATTCATCATGAGTATGAACCTGTTTTTTTCTTCCAGTAAATGATCAAAAAGAAACCAAAAATCATTCCCCCCAAATGTGCAAAGTGTGCCACATTATCGCCCGGGTTATTTGAAATGCCGGAGAACAGTTCGAGTGCACCGTAAATAATCACGATCCATTTGGCTTTTATCGGGAATAAGAAATAAACATAAACAAGCATGTTTGGGAACATCATGCCAAATGCAAGTAAAATTCCGTAGACTGCCCCGGATGCACCAACAGTAGGTACATCTATCTGCAACTTCAGCAGCTGATTTACATATTCCAGAGATTGCCCGACATATCCGGGGCTATTCCTTGACAATGACCATTCATTGATGAAAGTCCTGACTGTTCCTTCTGCTTCGTAATAGCTAGGATAATTGTGCCTTATAAATGCGATGAAACCCTCAAGGGTCGGATTCGAGGCATACGTTTGAGCCGCAGCCTGAACAGATGAAATATCTATCCAATGCACCAGGGTTTGAACGATTCCCGCACCAATGCCCGTGGCCATGTAATAGGTCAGAAATCGTTTTGATCCCCACACATTTTCAAGAAGATATCCAAACATCCAGAGGGCAAACATATTCATAACGACATGAGAAATGCTGCCGTGTAAAAACATATAGGATACAAACTGGTAAGGGCTGAATAAATCGGACTGGAAATAATGGAGGCCCAGAAGATTTACAAGGTCGATACCAAAAGTTGATTCCATGGTATAAGTCGCCAGATAAAATAATCCGTTGATAATCAACAAATTTTTAACTACGGGTGGTAACAGATTGAATCCGGCAGGACTATATTGTTGCGACATAAGTATATTAACCGTTAAATTTTAAATTTCGTATTCAGTTCATCGTAAGATATAACCCACATCGTTGGTTTGCCATCAGGGGAGAATCCGGGTACCTTACATGCAAAAAGGTTTTCAATCAGAGAATCTATGATCTCCTGGTGCAACTTTTTACCTCTTTTAATGGAGAGTTTTTTTGCCATTGCTTTTGAAAGCAATTGATTTTGATCCATTTTATGAGATTGTCCCGGGGATTTGAGAGATTCCAGCAGTGATTCAATAAACTTACCAATGTCCGGAGTCTCAAGGTTCATCGGAATAGCATGAATGACAAAACTTCCATTGCCAAAATCATCTATTTCGAAGCCAAGTGTCCGAAAGTAACCATCCCATTCCTTCAAAAACTGGGCATCATCAGGGCTCAGGGTGATTGTTTGCGGTATGAGCTGGCGTTGTCCTGGAGTTGTTTCGCTACTGGTTTCATCTAAAAACCGTTCATACAGCACCCGTTCATGCGCATTTTCCTGATCGATGATGATGATCCCGGATTGGGAATGGGTAACAATGAATGAATTTTGTATCTGAACTCCTTGTTTTCTATTGGTAGTCAATTCATTGATGGCTTCCCATGAATCCGCTGAACTACTTTTATTTACAACCGGAAATTCGATGATTTCAGCCAATGGTGGTTGTTGAGTGGTATACAAATCGCGCCACCCCTGTATGGGAGCGGATGGCTTTTGCGGGAAGGAAAAACTGGTTTGAGGTTGTGTTTTCTTTTCAAACGGGTTATAGTCGGGATTAATGGCAATAACCGGTTGCCGGACGGGTTGATTTTCAGGAATCGGGGGAAAGTTCATGCTTTGTTCCGTTTCAAAGTCAAGCGTTGGTGAAAGACTGAATTTGCCGATTGCCTGTTTGACCGCTGCATGCAGAATGGCATAAATACTTTTTATATCCTGGAAGTTAATTTCTGTTTTGGTAGGATGGATATTTACATCGATGGTTTGTGGGTCAACCTCCATATAAATGAAGTAGGAGGGGACCGAATCATCCGGAATCAATTCCCTGAAGGCACCTTCAACAGCATGGTGGAGATAAGGGCTTTTCATGAATCTTCCATTGGTGAAGAAAAACTGCTCCCCTCTGGATTTTTTTGCAAATTCAGGTTTTCCGATGAATCCGGATATATTGACCATCGCACTTTGTTGTTCCACCGGGATAAGCCGATTGGAGTAATATGATCCGTAGAGGTTGATGATCCGTTGTTTAAGATTGCCTGACGGTAAATGAAAAAGTGTTTTATCCTGGTTATAAAAAGTAAATATAATGTCGGGATTTACCAGTGCCACCCTGAAAAATGCTTCGATAATGTATTTTAACTCCAGGGTATTAGATTTCAGAAAATTTCTTCGTGCCGGCACATTGAAAAACAAATTTTTCACACTGACAGTGGTTCCATTCTGGCAATTTACAGGAAACTGACCTTTAAATTCAGTTCCTTCAATCAGGATAGATGTACCAACCTCATCCTCATGCCTTTTTGTTTTCAGTTCAACCTGGGCAATGGAAGCAATGGAAGCGAGCGCTTCACCGCGAAACCCCATTGTTCGGATTGCGAGCAGATCATCTGCCTTATGAATTTTAGAAGTTGCATGGCGCTCAAAACACATCCTGGCATCACGTTCCGACATTCCGCAGCCATTGTCTGTTACCTGGATTAAGAGTTTGCCTGAGTCTTTAATTATCAGTTTGATTTCTGTCGCCCCTGCGTCAATAGTGTTTTCCAACAATTCCTTGACAGCAGAAGCAGGTCGCTGGACGACTTCACCGGCAGCTATTTGATTTGCCACAGAATCAGGCAGTAGACGAATAATATCACTCATTTTAGCAAAAGTACCCAATAAAATAAAGCACCATTGAATATTTCTTCAATGGTGCAAAACGATTCAAGCGAGTCTCAGATTTATTTCCTTTTCCGGGAAAAGGGATGTGTTATTCAATCAGAATCTGGATTTATCCAGAACCGGGAACCTCATCTGAACCAGATAAAAGGCTCCATAGAATGCCGCACTGAAAAAGGTGGTTCCAAGAACATCATTCAAAAAGAATGAAAATCCGTTGGTTGTATCACGAAAAAACATCAGGCCTGCAATGTAACATTCAGCAAGACCTGCTGCAGTTTGTGGGTAGAAGGGACTGGCGATCCATGCGGAAAAGTTTGTTATCAGAAAAAAGATAACAGCTGATGAAAATGAAGCCAGTACAACAGATCCCACATTTACTTTTTTTCGGATCACAATACCAATAAGAACCGTGATGGCAAAACTCATATAGACAGCAGGCATATTGGCATGCAGACCTATAACGAGATCGCTTATGAACATCGCGGCGATCGGAATGGCGAAAGCAAATTGCTTTCTGTCGAAATAGGTACCAGCAAAAAGAGCCATGGCTGCAATCGGCGTAAAGTTTGGCCAATGCGGCAGCAGCCTCAAAAGGGCTGCAACAAGAACAACTGAGAAAACTACAATAAATCTAGGGTTGATAGACTTATATTTCATTAATATATTATGTTTAGATGTTACAAAAATAGTAAATCATTTTAACAAAAGTCAAGTCTTATGAAAAATAGTTTCTATTTTTGGTGAACAATCTTTAAACCAATACCTTAAAATGAGTTATCACATTCTGTTTTCATCATGGTTTACCATCTGGCTATTCACCGGGAATTTGCAAATGAAAGAAAAAGTTGACTTAATTATCACAAATGCAACAATTTACACAGTAGATACTGCGAATACCCGTGTCGAGGCTATGGCGATATACCATGGAAAAATTCGGGCAACCGGCACAAACAGATCGATATTGGATCATTATAATGCTTCCCGGGTGGTGGATATGAAAGGAAAATTCATTTATCCGGGGTTCATTGATGCCCATTGCCACTTTGTCGGATATGCCATAGGATTGCAATATGTCGATTTATTGGGTTGCAAGTCATTCGATGAAGTTCTGCAAAGGTTAAAGAACTCAGGAAACCGGTTTCCCGGGAAATGGCTGGTTGGCCGGGGTTGGGATCAGAATTTATGGCAGGAGAAGAATTTTCCCGACAATGGCCAGTTGAACTCCCTTTATCCTGATGTTCCGGTGATGTTGATCCGCGTGGATGGTCATGTAGTACTTGCAAACCAGGATGCGCTCAAAAGAGCCGGGATTGGCGTTAATAATCAATTCGGCAATGCGCAGGTTGAAATAAAAAATGGCAGGTTGACCGGCATTTTGAGTGAAACAGCTGCAGATCTGATGCGTGAAGTTGTTCCGGCCCCCCGGGGACCGGAGTTTGTTAACCTGATGAAGAGGGCTGAGCAGCAATGTTTCTCTGTTGGTCTTACCACAGTGAGCGATGCCGGACTTGATTATTATCAGGTGATGGCCATCGATTCATTGCAGAAAAGCGATGTCATGAAAATGCAGGTGTATGCCATGCTTACACCGAATCAGAAAAATATGAATGAATTTGTTAAACAGGGACCCTTTAAAACGGACCGGATGGTGGTAAGGTCAATTAAAATTTATATGGATGGGAGCCTTGGCAGCCGGACAGCCAAATTAAAGGCTCCCTATTCAGATAAACCTTCAGATTCAGGTATTTTAGTAACGCCACCTGATTCTATACGTGAATTGTGTAAAGTTGCTTTTAAACATGGTTATCAGGTGAACACTCATTGCATCGGGGATTCAGCCAACAGTTTGATTTTAAAAATATATGGTGAGTTTTTAAAAGGCAGAAACGATTTGCGGTGGAGGGTTGAACATGCCCAGGTGGTTGATCCGGCTGATGTGCATTTCTTTGGTGATTATTCGGTTATCCCTTCTATACAGGCCACGCATGCCACTTCGGATATGAAATGGGCTGAGAACAGGCTTGGTCCGGTGAGAATCAAAGGTGCATACACCTATAAAAGCCTCATGAAACAAAATGGATGGATTTGCAATGGAACGGATTTCCCGATTGAAAACATTTCCCCTTTATTCACTTTTTATGCTGCGGTTGCCAGGCAGGATTCGGATGGTTATCCGGCCGGTGGATACATGATGGACAATGCGCTGACCCGGGAGGAGGCACTCAAGTCTATCACCATCTGGGCAGCAAAAGCCAATTTTCTGGAACAGGTGAAGGGGAGCCTCGAAGCAGGAAAAGATGCTGATTTTGTGGTGCTTGACCAGGATATCATGCAGGTTCCGGTGAAAAAAGTTCCTGGTGTAAAAGTGCTGGATACCTTCATTGCCGGGGAAGGTGTTTTGCAAAAATAAAAAGCGAGGTTACTTTGTTTGTAACCCCGCTAAAAATACATTCCTTACTGCAACAGAGGCTATTCTGTCGATAATCTGGAAATTAACAATTTGTCTCCTTTTGTTGTTTCACTGAAGAAGTATAAATAGTCTTTTGTTGACAGCGTATAATTACTTGGGTACAAATAATATTTCCTGTTTTCATCCTCCCCGAGCGTTTTAAAATCTGATGCTTTCTGGGTTTTTACATCGATGTTGCCATATTCGATGGAATATAACGGGCTATAAGTGGTGGTCACTGTTGTGGTACCACCAAAATAATTCCAATCGGAACTTGATTCTTTTTCAATGGCTTTTACGATATGCAGGATCCAGTTGAGTTTGGTTTTATCTGCACTTTCGTATACGGCGCTGGTTGTCGGAATCATGTCGGAAGTAAGGGGTGAATGATTGAAAAATCCCTTTTTCCCTTTCTGGTCAATCGCTACAGTATAGTTTTTAATCAGTTCTCCCTTTGGGGTAAAGTGCATCAGGTACATGCCTTTATAAATGTACGGACGGTAATCTGATTTACTTTTCTTAAAGTCCTGTATGCTGAGCACAATGGTTTTATCACTTAAAAAGTCAACATTTGATATAGTAAACAATTTGCCATCGAATTTCAAGGGCTTTTTCATGTCGGGCGGACAGGCGGCTTTATCATTGATTTCTTCAATTTCAGTTATTTTACTACCTGTTTTACCATCTTTGAGCAAACAGAAAACGAATGAATTGTAGGTCAGAAGGTCCAAACCTTCATCAACTTTTTCCTGGGTGACACCCACTTCATCCTTGCCTGACAACGAGCCTCCAAGTTTCGCAAAACCGCCAAAGGCACCCCCGGAGGAGGTGTTTGCCTGAGCCTGGTCAGCAGCATCGTTGCTGGTGGTTGCTACGCATCCGGATTTAAATATCTGATTGATGTACTTGGATTCTTTCCCGCTGCCCATGCCATAAATTAAAACACCATCATTTTTCGCATAGGCATCGATGATACGCCAGCCAACAGTAGGCGCCATAAATTTTACACGTTCAACTATTTTTCCCTCCGGGGTTATTCTAAGGTATTCGTAACTAATCAGTTGTAAATATTAACGTTATTAACAGTTTTATGCGGTAATTAACAAGATAGTTTGCTGGTGTTGTTTTGGCTTATCGAAATCCAGCACATGCTAACAAATATTATTTTAAATGTTGATAAACAATCG
>CAIQUS010000103.1 GCA_903875045.1 uncultured Bacteroidales bacterium | reverse complement strand
TTCATGAAAGGTCTGAATTGAATTTTCGGCGGTTTCCATTACTCCTACAAGGAAGAAAGCTAACCATTGCACCAGGTTATTCTGAGTTCTCACAGCGGTCAGGTTATCGTAATAATGTGAGCGATTCCGTTCGAAAAAATCGGAAAGATATAAAGCAGGTTTGCTCAGAATCTTGTTGCTCACAAGATAAAGTGTGATAAGCAGCCGCCCTAACCTGCCATTGCCATCAAGGAATGGGTGAATGGTTTCAAATTGACAATGTGCTATGCCAATGCGGATAAGCGGTGGTATTTGCAACTCCTCATTATTTAATAGTTTTTCAAGATCACTCATCAATCCGGGCACTTCATTGTGATGCGGCGGAATATATGCTGCATCATTCAGTGTTGCGCCCCCAATCCAGTTTTGAGAGGTACGGAACTCACCGGGTAATTTGTATTTGCCCCGCACTCCCTGCAATAATTTTTCATGAGTTTGTTTTAGAAAGCGAGTACTTATTGGAAGTACATCCAATTGCGCAATTGCAAAATTCATTGCTTCAATGTAGTTATGAACTTCCTGCCAGTCGTCGCGTTTTTCGGGGCGAATGTATTCAGCATTCAGAATGGCTTCTTCCATACTGGTTTGCGTTCCCTCGATCCTGCTACTCCGTGTAGCTTCCTTTGTGATGTGCATCCGGATAAAAAAATCCACATCAGGAACCATCATTGAAAAGGCATTCAACTCACCAAGTTTCCTGGTAGCATCATTCAGCAGTCGGTTTACCTTTGCATCACTTACCAGCCATTCGTGATTTACAGGTTCAGGCGAGAAACTTGAATAGCCATATTGTTTATTGTATCTTCCTGCTTTGAACTTTGTTATCTCCATTGCTGACTATTTATCCTTCTGCAAATATAAAAATATATATTTGCAGTTAAGCTGTTTTCTGCAATTATAAAAATCTATACTTGCATATGGTACTTAAATTATCATATCCGGTTTTCAATGCTTTCACCCTCTGGAAAGGAAGTTATCATGTTGCAACTTTGTGCATTAAGGGGAGCCACACTGGACAAGCCGGCAGAAATGCCGGCTTTTTCTTTTACTGGCAAGGGGTTTCGTAGTTGCAACTGCGCTCTAATCTCTTTTTGCCAGTAATTCCATTAAACGGTGGTTGATGTAATAGGTGCTTTTACCAATCTTCAACGGCTTGAGCAATCCTTCTTTTTCGAGTTGTTTAAGGTAAATCGAGGCAGTTTCACGATGGGCAATCCCATTTTTAACCAACAGGTCTATTATTATATAAGGCATATTGAACATGAGTTCAAACAGCTCTTTACGCTTGCCGAACTTTTCGAGCGTCTTAAATACAATTGGCTCAAATTGTTTTTTTAATTCCAGGATTCCCCGAATCTTTTTGATAGTGAGTTGCGCTGTTTCATTTACTGCTGTCGTCATAAACATTATCCAGTCATTCCAGTTTTCCTTCATTGTAACCTCGTTCAGAAGTCTGTAATAATCCTGCTTATGGTCAATGATATAGGCACTAAGATACAATACCGGCTGTGGTAGTAATTGCTGCTGGATCAGGTAAAGCATATTCAGAATGCGGCCTGTCCTGCCATTGCCGTCATTGAAAGGATGAATACTTTCAAATTGGTAATGGATCAATGAAAGTTTGATTATCGGATCAAATGGACTTAGTTCAGGAATATTAATAAATTTTTCCAGGCTTGCCATTTTTGTTCGTATTTCTTCCTCACAGCACGGTGGTGTGTAAAGGACTTCACCCGTTATAGAATTTTTAAGAACTGTTCCCGGCTGAACCCTGATTCCGGATAGATTCTGTTTTACTTTCTGAACAATTCCGATCAGGACATTCGTTGTGATTAGGTTTTGATTTTCCCTCATCATACGTATACCTGATTGCAACGCTTCTCTGTAAGACAATACTTCCTTCGTTGCAGGATTGGAATTTTCAGCATTTAATGCAGCCTGATAAAGTTCATCCTGGGTCGTCACAATATTCTCGATGGCTGAACTGTCACGACTTTCCTGCAAAACAACCGTATTGAACAACAGGTTCAGCAGGGCTTCCTCTGTCATAGTTTCACAGAGGCCTTTCAGTTCTGCAAGACTGCGCGATGCCTTAATTACATGGTTTAATAATGATTCCCTGGTCTCACTATCCAATGCTGGTGGCAGAGCAGGAAGATCATTAAAAGGAATTTTAGGATCGAACGCCATATGTGTGGGTATTTTGAATTATTTCCGACATCAATGAACGTTTATGTCGATGCAAATAACATGTTACAGCCTTCATGTCGTGCAAAGATAATAAATTCGACACAAAGGTCAAGCGAAAGCCTCTGTCCGACACATAATTTCCACCATGTCGGATAATTAACCCATGTTCGACATAAAAATGTGTCAAACCATTAAAAAGGAAACAACCGAGTTGCAACTTTGAGCAGTAAGGGGAGCAGGAATGACAAGGGTTTCAGAAGGCAACGACTGAGACCCTTTTCCGTTTATACATACATTTAAACATACAAACACGCCGAAATTCTGGGATCAAGAGGAAAATCTGTTCCAAGGCTTTTGATCCACCCCTCATCCGTAACAGGAAAATTAGAAGAGAATCCAAGTATGTACTGGGACTGCCAGCAGTTGAAATACTAACTCAAGTTTCGGAGTTAACCGAGTGCCTTGATAATTCAATATTCCTGAGGGTCTTCAACGGTTTCTATTAGAAAATCTAATCATACCATCCCTTCGGGATTTTGTTGCAAATCAATATGGTTCACTACTACAATTATT
>CAIQUS010000102.1 GCA_903875045.1 uncultured Bacteroidales bacterium | reverse complement strand
TGCTGAGTCTTTTGCAATCCTGCGATCGATTATTGACACTGCGATTAAAAATAATCTGAATCCTTTGCATTCTCTCTCCCAAATTAATGCCCTACATTTGTAGGGGGTGAATAGTTACATTTTTTTTTAATGATGCTAAAATGGGCGTTCATTTTCATGCTCTTCCGGATCAATATGAGGCAAATTATCAAGTTTGAGCGTTGCCTGTTTTGGAGGGGTTGCAGCAGGTTCCGAAGTAGCTGATTTCTTTTCAGAGCTGTAAGGATTTACAATGGTACGCTCTAGGTTAATATCAAGCTGCCCGGGACCATATTTGAAAACAAAAGCAGAAGTATTGGAGGTGTCAAAACGTGTATGGTTGGTATAGCCTACATACGATTTATGGTTTTTGAGATAGTGCATGATGGAAATAAGATCAATGCCATTCTTGCCTGTTTGTTGTCTCCATTTCTCCATATAAAGCGGATGGACTCTTGAAAACCTGATAAAAAGCAAATTTTGTGGTTTGGCAAATGGCCCGGAAATTTCATCACCTTGTTTATTGGTATAGGCCAGCGATGGGGTCATTGCAATTTTGAAATCAACCCCTGCCTGTATCTTGCCTTCATCAAGCAGATATTCAACAGTTGACCAGAAGGTTGATATGGATTCTGAGGTTGCAATCTGTTTTGTCAGGGAAGCGATATCATGTTTGACAATCTTATACATGGTTTCGTAATCAAAACTAAGCTTCAAAGGTGTATTACTCTCAAGGATGATCTTGATCGGAGCCAGCAGGCAACAATAATTCCTGATTAACCTTTCATCGAATGGCAGATTTTCATGAATCATTTCTGCTTTTAAGTTTTCCTGAATAGTCGAAAATGTTCTCGCAAATTGATCTTCCATTAATTTGCGGTATTCCAGAATATCTGTAACCAGTGAACTGATCCCTTGAATTTCCAAATCCTTCAATTCTTCATAACGGGCCATTTCCTTTGGGGTGTAATATTTCTTGATAAAGGATAAAAGGCAGGAACGTGTAAGCAGGGAATTGTCATCAAGGGTGGGAAGGAATTGACCCGAGATCAGGAACGCGCTGAGAATTTTAGTAATAGTGGTTCTGCTATCCTGGGTCATTTTTCCTTTTTCATGCCCTACACCATCGTAAGCAGCTTTTAAAAGTTGAAAGCGCCTTATGTCAATATCATTGGAATATTCATCAAGCCACACAATGCAATTTTTACTTCTGGAACCTCTTCGTGAAAGGCCTACATGCGTTCCGGAATTAAGGTTGAAAGCCGGAAAGTTGTGGAAGAAAAGATTTGAAAGAGACCAGGCCATCTGACTTTTACCGGATTGCTTTTCACCAAAAAGGAACAGGTGAGGGAAGATTTTGTACTTCTCATAAATAAGATCCCGGAAAATTGAAGCAACGGCGAAGGCCATGCCAATGATTGCATTTTGACCATATACATCCATCATCAGCTGCGACCACTGGCCGAAAGTACAGGGTGCCTGTTTATACACAAAATAACGATCATTCTCATAGAGATCATCATCCTCCCGGACATTGTTATACACTACTGAAAACGCTGGAGAAAAGTAAAGCTTCTCCCGGTGGGCGGTTATGCCGAAATCACTGACAGGTTGCCACAATCCATTATAAATGCCATTTGCGAAGGCGTAGAAGCCTTCTCGCTGCCAGCCTAAGGTGATAAGTGGTTTACACATAGGAAAATCTTTAGAAATAAATTTTAAAATCTTAATATAATGCGCTTTGCATCCTGTCCACAGGAAATTTCCTTCGTCAAAAACATAGGATGAAAACTGATCT
>CAIQUS010000101.1 GCA_903875045.1 uncultured Bacteroidales bacterium | reverse complement strand
GGATACGAACACCTGGTGGCAGTTGGGAGTCAATGGCATTTCATTTCTCATTGAGTGGCAGCAATTGCCAAACGGGCCATCATTGACCGATAAGTTTTTCTACAAATGGGGGGATGATAAAAATAAATACGAAACGATTTTCTCTTCACTTTCCGATAAATACATCGTGGTCAATTGCGGGAACTTGGGAGCTGACAATCAGAAAATCACCCCTCGTTTGTTTTGGGTAGGAATGGCCGGAGGCTGGGGAACCCCGGTTCGGCTCAGAGGCTTTGCCAACAATAGTAATTTTTCTCTCCGGTACACCGGTGGCAATGGCTTGTTCAATCTCTACTGGAAAGACTGGGTAAACTGGATCATGGATGACCGAAAGAGCGTCAAGATCGAAAAACAGATGGATTTCATTGAACTCAAATCGATTGATTTCACAAAGCGATACCGCATAAACGGGATCAATTACCTGATCAGTGAAATTACCGTTACCCTAAACAAATCCTCGATCAAATCCGCTCAGCTCAAGTGCTTCTCGGCACCCTGATACTGTCCTTTATTCCCATGTGATCCCATGGTACTATTGCACCATGATTGACATCACCCAAACGCCCGATCTCATATCCTTTGCTGGAAATCCTGTATTATTTGAAGCGTGCTCAGATAATTACATGGTCACCCTTGGCGATCGGGCTTACTTTGAACTGGTGGTGTCCGGTATTGATACCACTGCCGGTCA
This sequence comes from uncultured Bacteroidales bacterium, assembly GCA_903875045.1. GTDB lineage: Bacteria > Bacteroidota > Bacteroidia > Bacteroidales > FEN-979 > CAIVAT01. The sequence continues at coordinate 870 of CAIQUS010000101.1, read as the reverse complement.
TTCCTTTCATCTTCAATTTGCAGGGAAAACCCTGATATTTCAATCAGCCGGTTTCACCGGTTTTGACGGATTGCTTTTTGAAATTGCATATCTCGGTCAGACCTTCAATGACTTCGCTGCTAATATCTATCAGTGTTTTCAGGAAAATTACGACATCCAGAAATATTTCAACGTAACGCTGGATCCGCCAGGGGCGAGCCAGCGGAAAATAAAACTTGCTGCAAAGCAGTCCGGAGCCGATGGCACCGTTGTGCTGTCGAATGTCGGGGTTACGGGAGTTACTCAGGGTGTGAACACACCAGGAACGGATGATCTGTACAGGGATTACTTTGGCATCCTTTGCCTGATCCGCGATTCGCTGGGCAACCCGATCGGAGAGGATATCAAGCCTGCCGATTTCGTTGGCAGTGCAAGGTTCGATATATCGGATTACATCAGGGCAAAGTTTGCAGGATGGGAAATGCAACGCTTTGAATTTCCTGAACTATCAGGCAATGCCAAAGTCCACAGATGGGATTACCTGCTCAAATACCGGGTGTCGTTTGCGGAAAGCATTGCCGGCAATGTAAAAGGACTGCAATCAACCGGGTGGAATTATGCAATTGCAGGAGGCCTTAACCATGAACTGATTACTTCACTCAATGAAAAATACCTGGAGTATTTTTCTATCACGGTCAACAAACTCAAGTTCCTATCGTGGCTTCCTACTACAACATATTCCCGCTCCGGAGTGATGGAAAAATTGTTCTTTCTGTTCCAGGACAATCCTTCGGCAGTTCACTACCGTCTTGTCGTGATCATCAATTTCACTGATGGAACACATAAGGTAATCAACGCTACCGAACAGGTGGCATTTACTGCCTTTTCGGT
>CAIQUS010000100.1 GCA_903875045.1 uncultured Bacteroidales bacterium | reverse complement strand
TCATGAACCGGTATCCTTCTCCGGATTACACACGGGAGCAGCGTGAATCGGCAAGGACGAAGGTACTTTCGGAAATGAACGATTTCCTGTCGGATGTCGAGAATACCGGGAAAGCTTTTCTCACATTCACCTTTTTCAACAAGTTCAAAGGTGAGTACTTGGCAGGATGGAAAATTAACGTCATCGATAACAAACTGAAAGACGATGCTTATCTGCCGGATTCTCAGGCTGCAAATTCGGAAATCCTTTTTGCCATTGGAGTTGATCCGTGCCTGGTGGGTTCAGGACTTCCCGGGGGAAACCTTGGAGCAGGAAGCGGATCGGACAAACGGGAAGCCTTCTGGCAGCTCAATGCCGAGATGGGTATTTACCGGCAAATCAGCTTGGAGCCACTCTATTTCATCCGGGATTTCAACAAATGGTCTCCTGATATTGAGTTTGATTATGTGACCGTTGATACATCTCAAACAATGCAGGACCATCCAACGAAAATTGATAAACGCATCGACAAGAATATCGCATGACTAGACTGATAGACAATCTTTCACAGGTTTTAACCGCTGCTTCTATAAATGTCAGTAACTCCATTGAAAACTGGTTTCCCTATATCGATGAAGCCCAGGAGACCTTCATCAAACCTGTGCTGGGCGATGTTCTCTATGATCAGCTTCAAGACCTGATGGCCCTTGATCCGGTTCCTCCGGATGATGGAACAACAACAGAAAATTTGGCAGTACTACTCGCTATGCTCCGCAAACCACTTGCACTTTATGCTTTGTGGCTCGGTGCCGATGAATTTGGCGTGAGCATTTCATCCCAAGGCATTCAAGTTATTGAAACACCAACCCATAAAACGGCTCCCCAGTACCGGGTGCAAAATCTTAAAGAGAATTGGATCCGCCGGGCAAATACATCCCTGGACCTAGTTCTCAAATTCCTTGATGAACACAAGGAAGATTACTCCGGATTCGATCCCCAGGATGCCGATCTGTTTATCCGGGGCACCCTTGAGTTCAACAGTGAGGTGGATATACGCGAGAGCAGACGGGTTTTCGTAAGCCTCAAACCTGTCATCCGCTCTGTGGAAAAAAAATATATCCGCCCTACACTTTCTGCGGAATTGTTCGACGAGCTTAAAAATGTCTGGAAATCCGATGATGATTTGACAACCGCACAATTGATTCTGCTGGACTTGATCCGCCCTGCATTGGCTCATCTTACCATGGCCAGGGCACTAATGGAAATCTCCATTGACATTCTCGACTGGGGTATTTTCGACACTGCCGGCAACACATTCGCCAACGTATCTTCAAAACAGGCTTCCAACAAAGATCGTATCTCCATCATGGCTGAAGCCAATCAGCAAGATGGTGAATCAGAGTTGAAAGCACTGCAGCAGTATCTCGATGAAACCGCCAGTGAAGATGTGTACCCGGCCTATTTTCATTCAACCCGGTACGCCGGAAAGGTGATAGCAGAAACCCGCAACGAATTCATAAATAAATCCGATAACTCATTTTTCCTTGCATGAAGCCACTTGATTTTATCCTCCAGGATGTCTTTGACATCATCAAAATAATTGCGATTCCGGTTATCGGGTTTTTCCTTTACCAATTTTACATGAGTGTGATTGCCCTGAAAAAATCTGTCGATAAACTTATCGTCCAGATGCAATGCAGGGAAACCTACTGTACCGAAAAGCATAAAGAAATTGGCGAACACCTGTGCCGCCATGATACCGGAATTGATGAAATGAAAGCCACTCTGGGCGATCATGGTGAGAGAATCTCTAAAGTTGAAGGTCAATTATCTAAATAGCAAAATATGAAAGAGAGAATTTTTAAGAATTGGAAAACCACTGTTACAGGCATCTTAATGCTGGCCGG
>CAIQUS010000099.1 GCA_903875045.1 uncultured Bacteroidales bacterium | reverse complement strand
ACCGGGAACAGTCATTGCTGACCAGGATATCTGTTTTGGTGAAGCTCCGGCTACGTTGGTATCGACACCTCAGATCGGTGGAAGCAATAATTTCCTGTATCAGTGGCAATACAAGACTGCCACCACAGTATGGGCAGATATTCCGAATGCCTACTCTCTGACCTATTCGCCACCACCACTTACTGAAACCACCCAATACCAGTTGATCCAGACAGATACACATTGTGATCCTCATCAGGTTGTAACAACCAATGCAGTGACCATTACAGTTTATCAGCCACTGCTTCCTGGTACAGCTACTGCAGACCAGACGATTTGTTACGGTGAAACCCCTGATCCGCTGATATCTACATTACCAATAGGAGGTAGTGGAATGTTCAGTTATCAGTGGCAGTATAAAACAGCTACCATTGGATGGACAAACATTCTGAATGCATATACTCTTAATTATTCGCCGTTGCAGTTAACTGAAACCACTCAATTCCAGTTGGTCCAGACCGACAACCATTGCGAGCCACCGCAGGTTGTAGTTACCAATGAGGTTACCATCACGGTTTACGGTGAGTTTTTAGCTGGTATTGCAGGTTCAGACCAGACAATATGTTACGGCGCTTTGCCTTCAACGCTGTCAGCCACAGTTCCAACAGGAGGCAGTGGTCCAAGTAATTTCACATACCAATGGCAATCACAGATTGGAATTGGAGTATGGAATAATATTCCGGGTGCAAATACTTTAAATTTTTCTCCTCCTGCATTATTTGTAAACACGTTCTACAGGTTGAAACAAACAGATAACTATTGCAACCCTCATCAGTATACCTATACCAATGTAGTGTCAATATTGATTGATTTGCCTGTTTGTAATTTTTCTGCTGATACAGCATGCCTTGGAGATTTTACGACCTTTACAGATTTGTCATTTTCCATCTCAGGCACATTCCAATCACACCAATGGACTTTTGGTGACGGAGGAACCAGCAATCTAAAGGATCCAACGCATAAATACCTTATCCCCGGGGTGTACAATGTAAAATTGGAAGTTACCTCGGCAATAGGTTGCAGAAAAGATACAACAATACAGGTTCTTGTCAACCCATTGCCATTTGCTGTCTTTACCGTTGATGATCCCAGATGTGCAGGAGATTCGATTGTTTTCACTGATCATTCCACCACTTCAGCGGGCGCAATTTGTAAAGTACAGTGGGATTTTGGCGACAATTCACCAATTAAAACGGTCATTTATCCTTCAGGTCCCCAGGTAGTAAAACATAAATATACAATAGGTGGCACCTTCCCGGTTACGTTAACGGCTTTTACAACAGATAGTTGTAGAAAGTCAGTCACAATGCCAGTGGCTGTCTATCCAGCTCCGGTAGCAGGCTTTTACTTTGACAACATTTTGTGTAAGCAAAAACCTGTTCAATTTCATGACATGACCCAAAACACAGGAGGCATTGAGGTCAAAAGCTGGCATTGGAATTTCGGGGATCCCCAGAGTGGAGTGTTTGATACATCCACCTACAAAAATCCATGGCATTCATTTACCGGATCGGGGTCCTTTATTGTTACACTGATTGTTACAAACATGCATGACTGCCAGGATACATTCATTGATACTCTGACAATTAATAATCTCCCGTTGGCCAATTTTACGGCCGACACGGTTTGTCAGGGAACAGCAACAACTTTCACCGATGTTTCCATCTCTCTGCCCGGAAGTATTGTCAGCCGTTCGTGGGATTTTGGAGACGGACAAACTGCCATTACCGGTAGTCCTACAACACATCTTTATGCCAATTCAGGTAATTATAATGTAAAATTGACGGTAACCAATAGTTTCGGATGCCCCAAAGATACCATTAAGCCCATTCTTGTATTTGGCAAACCGGTTGCTTTATTTAGCTTCTCATCACCCGCATGTGCCGGAGATTCTGTTCAGTTTACTGACCTGTCTACAGTGCCAAATGGCTCAATAGAGGAATGGACCTGGGACTTTGGCGATGGAACCGTGGTCGGACCGATTCTTTTTCCGAACAACCAGAATATTAAGCATAAGTACACGAATGGAGGCAATTACAATGTGAAACTGACAATCCTCACTTCTGAAGGATGTATCGGGCAAAAGATCACTCAGGTTCAGATTGGATTCCGCCCACTGGCAAATTTTAGTTTTGGTACCAATGCCTGTCCGCACATACCGGTTCAATTTACCGACCTGACACAATTAAATGGAGGACCCTCCATTACCAACTGGCTTTGGAATTTCGGAGACCCTGCCTCTGGAAGCAACAATTTTTCTACCACGCAGAATCCGACTCACGCATTTACTGCAGGAGGGACTTATACCGTAAGGTTAATGGTTACCAATGCCAATGGCTGTTCCGACAGTTTACCTGGTGGTAAAATGATTAGTGTTAACGCACCTCCTGTGGCATCTTTCTCAGCCTTCACCTCATGTGTTGGAAGTGTAACACAGTTTACTGACCAGTCTACAACGCCATCTGGTACCATCGCTGCATGGCTTTGGAATTTTGGCGATCCTGCAAGTGGATCCCAGAATACCTCAATAGTACAACACCCCACCCATATTTACAACATCCAGGGAACCTATACTGTGACCTTGCGCGTGACAAATTCCAATCAGTGTTTTGCTGATACTGTGAAACAGGTTATTGTGAACACCAGACCTACGGCTGGTTTCATCTTTGAAGCAGCATGTGAAAAGGATTCTACTCAATTTACCGACCAGTCGCTACCCAATGGAAATACAATAGTGGGCTGGTTATGGAATTTTGGTGACAATACGCCTCTCGGTTCAGGTCCGCAACCAAAGCACTATTATGCATCAGCAGGAAATTTTTCCGTCAAGCTTGTTGTGACAAACCTCTTTGGATGCAAGGACTCCATCACACGGGTAGTAACGATTCGGTATAAACCTGTTGCGGCATTTGAATACCTCAGCAAATTCTGTAAAGCAGGAGAAGTGTTTTTTACTGACGAATCACAAGGAGTTGGAGGTGCCTCCATCATCAACCGTCGATGGGTCTTCGAGCCGGGAGATACTGTTGTAGGGACAACTCCGAAATACACCTATAATCCGACAAATATGTCATATCCTGTTACACTGATCGTTAAAGACAATTACGGATGCAGGGATACTATTTTGGACAGCCTGATTTTTGTTAAACCAGGCTGGGGTTTTACCTTTACCAACAATGATACCTGTCAGGGGTATCTGACCAAATTCAAACCGGTGAACCTGGCACCCGGCGATTCGCTATATACTGTTTCATGGAATTTCGGGGATCCGAATTCGGTGCCGAATAATACCTCACAGCAATACAGCCCTTCACATACTTTTTCAAATTCAGGAGACTTTTTGGTGAAGATGAAGGCCCATAATTCCAATGGATGTGTTGATAGTGTGTATAAGGAAGTGCATGTAGATGTAGCACCTGACCCGCATTTTAATTTTGTAACGGCACCATGCGACAGCACCATTATTTTCCTTGATTCAACATCGAGTCCGGGAACCTCACCAATCACAAGCTGGAAATGGGTTTGGGGGGATGGAACGGCCCCGGTGATTCTTACGCCACCACATAATGGGGATACGTCTCATCTCTATGTCAATCCCGGAATCTATCAGGTTACGCTGACCGTTACCAATATTCATGGATGTGTTAATATGATCACCCGAACTGTGGAACGGTTCCCGTGTATTAAAGCCGGGTTCTCCTATCAGGATACTTTACGTTGTGCACGCTACAAAATAACCTTTGCCGATACTTCCTTGCCTGTTTCACGGATCAATCAGTGGCATTGGACATGGGGCGATGGCACCTCCACCACATATACCAAATATGCCCCTACCGTTACTCACATTTTTGCCGATAGCGGGTCTTACAATGTTTCCCTTGAGGTACAGTCACTTGTTAACGGAACTACCATCACTGATATTATGACAGGTTCGGTGAGGATTCATCCAACGCCAAAAACCTTCTTCTCAAATGAGCCTGTGTGCCAGAACCAGATTACATTGTTCCGGGATACTTCGAAAACTTATGGAGAGATGATTACGAAGTGGAAATGGATTTATGGCCCAAAAACAACTGATACCTCCTCCTTGAAAAATCCGACCCATCGGTATGACACAGCAGGGATATATCAGGTTAAGTTAGTTGTCATGAATGGATACGGGTGTAGGGATTCAATATCCAAGCCAACAAGGGTTTATGGTTTGCCGGTTGCGAACTATAGCTATTTGGGAGCATGCACAGGTGATTCGACCGTATTCACTGATAAAACAGCTATTGCCGACACCATCCTTAATTTCTGGCGGTGGAACTTCGGAGATCCAAAAACAACAAAGGATTCTTCCAATTTGCAGAACCCTGTATATAAATATTCCAACAAGGGCGATTTCCCGGTTAAGATGCTGGTAAGAGACCATTTTGGCTGTGCTGATACAGTGGATTCAACCGTAAAAGTATTCCAATCGCCCGTTGCAGCATTTACAATTACTGAATACATCAATGAAACAACCGGAAAGATCAGGTTGAATAATGAATCGAGTATTCTGAGTAACTATCACTGGGACTTTGGCAATGGGAAAGGATCTGAATTGGAATTGAATCCGATTGTTGAGTATGCCGAGGATTCGCTGCATACGATTACCCTGATGGTTACAGACACTGCGACTGGATGTTCTGATATGACCTACATGAAGTATGAATTCCTTTTTGACAATTTATTTGTACCGAACGCATTTTCTCCGACCTGCGTGGTGTCGACCCTTAAGGGGCTTGAAATCAGAGAGTTTAAACCAAAAGGATTAAATCTGAGAGATTATCATATCATGGTATTCGACAAATGGGGACATTTACTCTGGGAGTCGAAGTTACTTACTGATGATGGCAAGGGAATGCCACTCGAAGGTTGGGACGGTACGTTTAACGGAGAACTCATGCAGCAGGATGTATACTTTTGGAAGATTAGCGCTACTTTCAAAAACGGCAAGGTTTGGGAAGGCTCGGCTACGGGTAAAGGCAGTACGACCACCATGGGAACAGTAACACTCATCAGATAATATGGGAGGCAAGGTTATGAAAAAAATTAAAACAGTTTTTCTGATATTTGTGATGTTTGGTACGACCATTCAGGTTTTGGCTCAGGATCCCAACTACAGCCAATTTCTGAACACACCCTTGTACTACAACCCGGCTTATGCTGGATTGTACACCGGGGTGCGGGCCAGGTTCTCGTTTCGCGATCAATGGCCCGCATTGCCTTACGATTTTAAGGCATATCATTTCAGCCTGGATATGGGCGACCGTAACCTTCCCGGTTCAGGGGGTATCGGGTTGATTTTGAACACAGATAATGAGGGGATCGGGTTTATCAAGAATTTCAACCTGGGTTTATTGCTGTCGGTGAGGATTCCCTTCTCAGCCTTTATGATAGGACAAGTCGGCATCAAGGCCTCCTGGTTGCAAAAAAGTGTCAATTGGAATGACTTCGTATTTTCTGATGCCCTTAGTGAGAAATACGGAAATATCTATGCAAGCGGATTTATTCCCCCCGAAAACAATGTGCTCAATTTACCCGATTTCGGCGTGGGAGGGATTGTTCAGTTTGCCAATGAAACGGGTGGCTTGTCAGGAACTATTGGCTTCGCGGTGGACCACCTTTTTGAACCGGACCAGTCGTTTCTTCAAACAGCCAAAGCGCCATTGCCACGTAAATGGGTTGGCCATGCCGACATGATTTTTGCCGTTGGAAGTTCTTCCGGATTTAACGTGATGGATGATGATGCCCTCAAGATCAATCCGGGTATCATCTATCAAAGCCAGGGCGGGTTGAATGCCCTTCAGGCAGGACTTAATATGACAAAATTCGGTATCTACCTGGGATGTTGGTACAAAGGCGCTTTTGGCAACTATTCGAATGCAGCCATGACTTTCATGGGTGGTTATCGTTACCCTTTTTATGAAAACATGAGCATCAAATTCACCTACAGTTACGACATGCAACTCACCGGGGCGCTCCAGGGCACGGGTGGGGCACATGAAGTCAGTCTGATCCTTGAGTTTGGAGGTGTCAGTATTTTTGGAGGTGTCTCCAGATCCTCCGGGGGCAGGATGCCCGGTGGACGGGGAAACTCCGGCTCCAGGCTGGAGTGCCCTGAGTTTTAGCAAATCCAGTTGTTCCAAATGATGGAGGCGGATATGATGGCTTATTAAGGAATCAAATAGTCAGGTGAATTTTTTCATACCGATTACCTTCTGTCTTGCAGGTAATGTAACTCAAAGTAAAGCAGGGATGTATGGCAGAAGGGGGAGATGTTAAAATTGGGAATGGAAAATTAGTTACAGAAATTGTTTCTATTCCTGGTATTCAAAACCACCTGCCAATGCCAGGATGAAAAAGTTCACCTTTTACAACATAAATTCCTTTCCTGTGAAAATCAAGATTCAGTGCCCTTTCGTCAATGTGCTTCTGTTGAGAGCCATGTTCATAATGGTTTTAGCAAGTGTGGTTTCAACAAAATCCCTGTTGGCCACCAATATCTATGTGGATATCGAACCGGATACAGTAATTTCCGAACCTGGCGGATTTTATAACTTGGATTTAAACCTTGACGGGATACCCGATTACAAGATCAGCCGGGGTTTGGCCGGGGATTTTAGCACAATTAATGTTTCATGCCTGAACGACAGCAACTATGTTGGGTATTATTCACTGGATGGATGTTACTGGGCTACTGCTTTATCATTCAATGACAGCATTACCTGGTCTTCCCCATGGATAAATATTGGTGTAAGTATAGCCGGTTACGGTGGAATAACCTATTGCATGTCATCGGGCTCTTTTGTTGGGCAATTTGACAAATGCATTGGGTTTAAAATGGTTGTAAACGGAATTGTTTATTTTGGGTGGGTAAGAATTGAAGTCGGCGATGTGGCAGATTGGTTTAGAATCAAGGATTACGGATGCAGCACCAACCCGACTGTGGCCGGTATGGGTATTGGAACCGGAGCCGGGGAAAGGTTTGAGAATACAGGTGGGCAACACTTCAGGATTTATCCAAACCCGGCGGATCATTTCTTGACCATTGAAAGATTGACTGAGAATCTTTCCCCGGAAGTTTTTATCCGGATTTTTCGGACAACTGGTGAAATTGAATATTCATCTGAAGAGCGGATCTTTAAGGGAAAAGTGATAGATGTGAAAAACCTGGATCCGGGACTCTATTCGATACAAATCATACAGAAACATAAAATCTGGACAACCACATTCCTTAAACTTTGATTCCAGGATTACCAACCCGATCAATTCAGGATTGTATCGCCAATGATTCGTAAAGATAAAGCTCAGTTTAACCATTTAAAACTCAAAACCATGTTCCAAAATCCATTTTCATTTGAAGGCCGTATCAGAAGAACTGAATACGGACTTACATTTATCATTTATTTTTTTGGAGCAGTCATCATCAATTTAGCAATTACATCAGGCGGCGGTTCTGCCATTATTTTACTGGGCGTTATCCCATTGATATGGATGCTGTGGGCACAGGGGGCTAAGAGATGCCACGACAGAGGGAATAGTGGTTGGTTTATGTTCATCCCGTTTTACATCTTGTGGTTGTTGTTTGCTGAAGGCGAAACCGGACCCAATGAATACGGGCCAGATCCAAAAGGTAACGAAGTTCCGGAGGAGGATAATCCACAAATAAAGCAAAACGGTTAAATCAGGGTAGCCTTTTTGTTTTACAAATGTAATTTTGAGTACCCTCCGAAAAGTTGTTTATTCATCAAATCTCCATTTAAAAAATTGTTAAACCGCAAAGAGCACAAAGAAATCGCAAAGAACCGCAGAGATAACTCGCAGATAACTATACATTTGCGGCCCTCTGCGATAAAACTCTGTGGCCCTCTGCGGTAAAAAAAAATGTCATCAGACGTTTCGGAGTGCCCTCAATTTTCAAAAATGATTTAGCGGATGTTAAAACCCATCCCGATAAATCAAATAGAAATGACAACCCAACTCACAAAAACCGAAACATGAAAAAAATCATTTTAATTTGCCTCATAACGATTGGGTTTAACCTTTCGATGATGGCGCAGGGTTCGCTGAATACATCTTTGGTCGGCCATTGGGGTTATGGACTTTGTTTAGCTATTGCAAGCAATGGTAACTATGCCTATATGAGCAGCGGCTGCATGTTGCTGGTGATTGATAAAACCATCCCGGAGTCTCCCGTGAAAGTCGGAGAATTGCTATTGCCGGGGCTTATCAGGGATATTCATATTTCCGGTAACTACGCTTATATAGCAGCATGGGAAGCCGGATTACGAATCGTTGACATCGGCAACCCGGCCTTTCCAACCGAAACGGGATTTTACGGCACTCCCACATCTGCAATTGGAGTCGCCGTAAGTGGTAACTATGCTTACATTGCCGGTTTGGATGGCATTTTACGCATCATAGATATCAGCAATCCGTCAAACCCGAATGAGGTCGGGCTTTATAATTTTAACGCGAGAGCAAAAGATGTGGTAGTTAGCGGAAATTATGCATACGTCGCTGCAGACAGCCTGGGCTTATGCATTGTCAACATCAGCGATCCCGGCAATCCTCTATTAACCGGCTCTTACAACACAACCGGTTACGCAGAAGGAGTTGCAGTAAACGGACCTTTTGCATATTTAACAGAAAGTTTTCCTGATTTATTTAGAGTAATTGACATCAGCAATCCTTCAAGTCCTCAGTCAACCGGCTTATGCAACACAAACGGTTGGTTACAGGGTGTTGCTGTCATCGGATCCTATGCGTATGTGGCCGATTGGTCAGGTCAGGCGCTGCAGGTATTTAACATTGCCAACCCGGGTATGCCACAGTTGACAGGAACTTGCAATACTCCAGGCGATGGTTACAATGTTTCAACAGATGGTAACTATGCATATCTGGCAGATGGTGAAGGAGGTTTACGCATTATCAGTGTCCTAAACCCAGCCAATCCGCAGGAAACGGGGTTCTATGACACTCCCGGTTATTCAGTTGGTTTGTATCTTAATGGAAATTTAGCTTTTATTCCTGACAACAGTTTCGGGTTACACATCATTGATTTCAGCAATCCTGCCAAACCATTTGAAACCGGGACGTATCAAACAGAATACGGAAGTTGGGCAGTGGCTGCCAGTGAAAATTATGCATATCTGGCTGAAGATTTTATTGGATTGCATGTCCTTGATGTAAGCAACCCATCCATTCCCGTATTGATGGGGACATATAGCACCGATGGAATACATGAAATTGCAGTAAAAGGCAACTATTTGTATTTGGCTAAAAACTGGGATGGCTTGTATATAGTTGATGTAAGTAACCCCTCAAACCCTCATGAAGCCGGGCATTATGACACGCCCGGATATGCCCGGGGAGTTTGCGTAAACGGGAACTATGCTTATGTGGCAGCTGAAGATTCCGGGTTGAGGATAATTGATATCAGCAACCCTGCAATTCCATTTGAAGTGGGTCACTGTTATACTTCCGATGCCACTGATGTTGCCGTTGAGGGAAATTTTGCATATATTGCTGCCAGATGGGGTGGAGTTGAAATTGTAGACATCAGCAATCCGGCAACAGCGCATATCGTTGGCCAATATTATACGCCAGACTGGGTTTATGGAGTTGCAATCAGCGGTAAATTTGTATATGCTGTTGAGGCTACTCATGGATTGCATATTCTCGATGTCAGCAATCCTACCAGCCCTGCCCAGGTCGGCTACTTTGATACCCCCGGCAGCGCATGGATTGTGGCTACACAGGGGATCGATATTTTTGTTGTTGATCAGACCGATGGCATGCTGATCATCCAGAACGACCTGCAAGTTGGCATCGCTGATCAACTATCGACTCACCATCAGGAGGAACTTCGAAATTTTCCAAATCCATTTTCAGGGACTACCCTGATTTCATTCAATCTGGACAGCAGCGCACACGTGACCATTACAATAGTTGATTGCAACGGAAAAACAGTGGGTACACCCATTGAAAAGGATCTGCCATCAGGGGAAAATGAAATACCTTTTAATGCAAGCGGACTGAAAAGCGGCTTCTATTTTTACCGGGTTGATTCAGGGAGTGAAGTTAAAACAGGGAAAATGATAATCATGTAAGATGCCATATTTAAACATCCGGGAATTATGAAAAACCTCACCATCCTTTTCTTCGCGTTGCTGGCCAACTACGCCACCGCCCAATCCTGGCAATGGCAAAATCCTCTTCCCCAGGGACATATCCTGGAGGATGTCCAAATGGTGGACGCAACGACCGGTTATGTTGCCGGCAGAGGAGGAGCCATTCTCAAAACCAGTGACGGAGGAACAACCTGGTCGATTTTGACTTCCGGGACATTAAAAGATTTATATTCATTGTGTTTTACCGATGTCAATACCGGTTATGTTGTTGGGGATTCGGGTTTGATCTTGAAAACTATCAACGGGGGAGCCGATTGGAACCCTGAATCTTCTGGTACGTTTCATCGATTGCACGATCTTTTTTTTACAAATCCAAACACAGGGTATATATGCGGTGAGTCAGGATTGATATTGAAAACAATCAATGGCGGGAATACCTGGACAAGTCAGGTTACCGGTTTTGGCTATTATTTGAATTCAATGCATTTTCCTGATGCTGATACAGGGTATGTGGTTGGTTCTGACGGGACCATCCTCAAAACGAATGATGCAGGCGCCAATTGGTTTGTCCTCCCCACCGATACCCTTGGCTGGCTGAATTCGGTCTTTTTTACCGATGCCAATACCGGCTATGTGGCAGGGGATACCGGCATGATTTTGAAAACTACCAATGGGGGTACTTCCTGGAATGTGATGAACTCAGGGACCTTCGAGACGCTGTATGATGTGCAATTTATGAATAGTACCACAGGTTATGCCATTGGTTCATGGGGGACTATTCTGAAGACAACCAATGCCGGAATATCTTGGAATTCAACGGTGTCCGGCACAAACGAATGGCTTATTGCCGGTTGTTTTCCTGATGATAACAACGGAATCGTCGTTGGCGACAAAGGAAAAATGCTACACACCTCCGACGGTGGGACAACATGGGTGAATATATCCTCAGGCCCCACTTCCATTCTTACCAATCTTCATTTTTTAGACCAGAACACCGGATATACAGTCGGTCATGAGGGTGTCATACTCAAAACCACCGATGGAAACCATTGGACACAGCAGGTTTCGGGGCTTACGAGTGAATTGAGCGATGTTTTTTTTATCGATGTAAACAATGGTTATGTTGTTGGTAATTATGGGATTATCCTGAAAACAACCAATGGAGGGGCAAATTGGTCACCGGTGAACAGCGGCACATTTGCCACATTAGTTGAAATTGAATTCACAGATCCATTGACCGGTTACATCCTTGGGTTTGAAGGGCAGATACTTAAAACAAATGACGGGGGCACATCATGGACTATACTCCAGACGATCAGCAATATGGCCTTTGGAGGCATGGATTTTGTAACCAACAATATTGGATACATCGTAGGGTCGCAGGGAAAAATGATCAAAACCACAGATGCCGGTTTGACTTGGGTACCGCTCTCTTCGGGTACGAACGACCTGTTAACTTCGGTTTTCTTTATGGATGAAAATACCGGCTATATTGCAGGATGGTCTGGTGTAATAAAGAAAACAACTGATGCAGGGAATACCTGGATCTCCATGCAAACCGGTACCTATCACGATATTAATGCCCTCTTTTTTACGGATGAAAACAACGGCTATGCCATTTGCGCCTATGACCAAATCCTGAAAACCACCAATGGCGGATCGACATGGACTATACATTCATCAGAAACAAATCTCTATCTGACATCCGCATTTTTCACGGATAAATTTACGGGTTATGTAGTGGGCGATGGCGGGGCTATCCGGAAAACAACCAATGGTGGCGCTGTCGAAATCCCGGTCATTTCTCCACCGCACGAACGTCTGGGTACCTATCCCAATCCGGCAAAAGATCACTTCATCCTTGAATTAGCCAATGTGCCTGAAAATGCGCGTCTTACAATCCTCAATATCCAGGGTAAGCAGGTCATGGAAAGAATAATTTCTACCCGAAGAACCCAAATTGATATCAGAAGCCTGCCGTCAGGAGTCTATTTTGTCAGGATGCAAACTGACCCTACGGTTGAGGTGGGAAAAATTGTAAAAGAATGAATCAGCCGTATCTCAATGGGAGATTGCAAAAGAACTGAAAAAAGGTTACGCTTATCAATGAATAAATCACTGAAATTGAATTATAAAGCCCACTGAATATGTATACTCCCCCAATTTGTAAAGTTGTCATTGGAATTCTTTTCCTCAGTCTGATTTGTGAAAATGTTTCCTCCCAGGACATTTCGGTTCCGCCCCGCGGAATGATCCAAGAAAGTATCATCAGCAATGAATTGATGTTCCTCTCTTCCGCCTGGTTCGAAGGCCGGAAAACCGGCGAGCGTGGCAATGAAATGGCTGCCGATTATCTCTCATTGTATTTCCGTGAGATCGGACTGGAGCCGGTTCAATGGAACAGACCATCAAAAATGGCTTCCGAGTACACCCGGGGTGATAACAGAAGCCTTTTACAGCAGGTGCCATTGTTCAGGTGTGCCGTTTCGGAGGCGGATCCCCTGACCATCGTTACGCAGGCACAGTCAGGAGAAAGGCGGACTGAATTCAGATCTGGAAGCGATTTTAGCTGCTATGATGAATACACCTCCAACAATGTCGACATCCATGCGCCCGTGGTTTTTGCTGGGTATGGCATCTCTATGCCCGACAAGGGTTACGATGATTTTGCGGGTATTGACCTCACAGGAAAAATCGCGGTAGTCAGCATGGGATATCCCGGTTATCGGGACACAACATCAGCGGGCTATATAAAAATGAAGGAAAACAATATCAAAGAATACTCAAGATGGAATAAACTCGAAGCAGCTAAGAAGAGGGGTGCTGAAGCAGTGTTGTTCCTGTATACCACCACTGAATGGTATGATCCGGCCGGCCGCGATTACCATAATTATACCTACGGCGAAAAGACCACCGAAAAGCCGGAACCATATTTTGAGTTTGCTACGGATTCTCTTATCCTGGAAGTGCCGTTTCTGACAATCAGCCAAAGGGTTGGACATGAGTTATTCCAGGGTAGCGGCGTTGATCTCGCGAAGTTTGACAGCAAAACGGCCAAAGATTGCAAGCCGGCTTCAACTGTGCTGAAAGGTAAATCAGTGGAACTGAAAATCTCAAGGCAATCCGAATTGATCCGGTCGTGCAACATCATTGGCTGCATCCCTGGTGAAAATTCCAATGAATTCATTGTGGTTGGTGCACATTACGACCATATCGGAAAAACAGCTGACGACATATATTACGGCAGCGACGACAATGCTTCCGGCACTGTTGCAGTGATGGCGATTGCCCGGGCATGCAGGGAGATGAAGGCCAAACCCAGACGCACCATCATTTTCGCACTTTGGACCGCAGAAGAGGAAGGGTTATTGGGTTCCCGGTATTTTGTTGACAAATGGAAAGACGGGAAGATCAAAGCCTGTCTCAACTTCGACATGATCAGCCGTTACAACCCGAAGGATAGTACGAATTACCTCAATGCCATCATGTCAAAAGATTTTACCGGCATGAAGAAATCGATCGCACTTCTCAACCAGGAGGACAGTCTCGGACTGAACATCCTCTATGCTTTTCAGGATGCCGGTGAAGGCAACAGTGATTACGCCTCGTTCGGAGAGAAAGGCATCCCTTTTTGTGAATTTTTCACAGGATTTCATCCCGATTACCATGAAAAATCTGACACTTATGAAAAAGGGAACATTGAAGCAATGACCCGGATCATAAGTTTGGGGTTCAGGGCAGTGTGGCTGGAGGCGAATCGCAATGAATAAACCATGACCATTGATCGGGGTGCGCATGGTGTCCCTTTATCGAATGGTTTCGCAGCAACAGGCACAAGAAACATTGACTCAATTAGCTAAATCAGTACTACTTAAATAAGCAAGCTATGAAAAATTCAAGATGTGTTCTCACAGGCTTTTTTATGATTTTTGTCTTCAATTTATTTGCGCAGGATTCATCAGAAATCTATAACGATAGAAAGGCAGATTCACTGAGATCGCTGTCAAAATCAGCGTTTCTTAGCTATGTACAAAATGGGGGCGACATGAATGAGGCTCTCCACAAATATAGTGATGGTAGAAAATGGACGGTCTTTGCAATGATAGCCCATGATTTTGGATTTTACTGTAAAACCGAGGATAATGAATTTATCTACCAGATACTTCGGGAGTCGGGGAGCCCAATCGAAAACCCCCTTTTTTTTATGAACGATGCTTGCCGCGATAAGGTTAACGATATTCTTGAGTACTTTTCATTATTGGTCAGATACAATCATGGGGTAACGGAACAGGATTTTAAACAAATCCGGGAACTATATTTTTCCAGCGAATGGGGTGTTGATATCAATTACCGGGATAAGTCAGGGAAAACACTTCTCATGTACGCCTGTGAATTTAACTACCTGCAAAGCGCCACTGAACTGATCAATGAAAATGCAAACCTGGATATTGCCGACAATTTCGGATATACGGCATTATTGTATGCATGTGCAGGCGGCAATAAAAAAATACTCGATCTCCTCCTGGCAAAAGGCGCAAATACAAGGGTAAATTCTTTCAGTGCAAAGGCATTGGACTATTGTATTTCCGACTCTGCAACCGATATGGCAGAAAAGTTTCAGCTTTATCAGGAAAGGGAATTTGGCTATCCATTTCTTGTTTTTCAAAAAGGAAACAGATTAAAGAAAGTTGATACACAGCGGCAATTGTATTTTGAGTTTTTTACTGATATTGCCGGAGATACTCTTGCATCTGGTACCAGGAAAACAACTGGGAAAATCCAGGCAATAAGTCCCGATTCCATCCAGTTATTTTCACAAACAGATGAAATAAGTAAATGCAATTTTAATGGTGAATCGAACTCAATCAGATGGAACTACCATAACAGCGAATCTTCGTGGCAGACTTTCGCAAAGAACAAACTATTTCTCATTAAATACCAATCAAAAACGGCAAATACCTTTTCCGGCATTGGTGCTGTCGTTGCAAGCCTGGGGGCAATTACCAGCCTGATCATCGCACCCCTGATCAGTATTAATTATTCAAATGGAAATTTTAACAGGAATCTTTATTATGCCTGTGCCCTCAGCGGATTGGGCGCAGTTACCATTAGTATCCCGATGCTGGTTTTCAGCAGGGCATAAAAAATAGAACTTCAAAAGCCATATCAGGAAAAAAAAGAGCCATGGAGATTTATCGGAAATACTAACTGGTAGTCAAATTCCTGCCGGTGAAATTATTTCTATATTTCTTCGTGCTTATTTTAAGGGCTTGCTGTCTTCACATTCCTCACAAACATTTCGCTGATGTCGCCAACCAGGTCTGTACGTAATATGTCGATATAGCTTGTTTCCTTCACCATTGCCATTAGCATATTCAGGTCGACAGAGGTAATCGCCGGGTTGTTCAGTGTACGAAAATAGACCTTTTGGTTATCGATGTCCGTTACAATCGTCCAACGTGTGCCGCCATGAGCAAAGCCTGGCGGTTCGGTGAGAAGTTGAATCGTGGCAAAGCCATAATTGACTCCCTGCACTGGGTTTTCGGGTGCAGGAAGGTTTTTCCAGTAATACACGCCGCGAACAAAACGGTCAAAAGAATCAGTCGCGCCGGGAATGGCCAGATTGCCACCGAAGCCATCGTAAAGCTTCAGATGTTCGACAGATTCGCTGTAACTACTGTTTGTCAGAACCGGGATCTCCGGGTTTCCGGTGACTTCCATTTTGCCGTCGATGAATTCGACGATCGCAGATGCCCCGGAAAGATCATGGAGGAAAAAATGCAGTTTGATTTCCACCAAACCGGTTGGCGTGGATGTAATGCGATATCGGTTTTCCGACAAATCGGCAACTGCTTCATCAACACTCTTGAAATTATCAAGCAGGTACTGCATGAGTGTGCCTATGTCGATGGTTGTCTGAACTCCATTTTCAGGGAATACCGAGGAGGCCAGGAAATAAGTGCCAACCTTGAGGCCAGCCTGATTAATGCCATCTACGCCAGCTTCAAATTCACCATCGGCTATCGATTCCGTTTTTGCAACGGAAAGATTGAATGTGACAGATGTGTACTTGCTGGTCCATGTCAGTGGCTGACAATTTTCTGGTGTATATTGAGCCTTTCCGGCACTCCCCGCAGGGCTGAACCGGACAACACCATCTCCGGCAGTAAAGAAATCAAAGTTGCGGGCCGAAACACGAACATTGTCACTTTTACCAATGAAAATTTCTGAACAAGCTTTCACGTCATCCATCACAGGTTTTTTTAGAGAGATTAAAATCATTGTAACTATTCACCCCCTGTTTTTTAAATCCAAGGGTTATTAACAATTTTCAGGCTTGTTGTCCTGTTTTTATTCGCCATCTAGACGATATCAACCGTATTTTGTTGATTGATTGTTTGTAAGATAGTTGATTTTATT
>CAIQUS010000098.1 GCA_903875045.1 uncultured Bacteroidales bacterium | reverse complement strand
TTACTGGTATCATTGTACCCGATCAAATAATATAAAGGAGTTGTTATAATTATCCTGATATTTAAAAGCAAAAACACACAAATAGTTGGTTAATGCAATTTTTTTTAACCGCGTAGAGCCGCTGAGTTTGTATGTGGAAAACCGCTGAGGATTGTTCTTTGGCAAAAGTTTTTTCAACCACTCAGACACTTAGAACACCAAGAAACACTAAGAACATAAAAAGAACATTTAGTTTTTCTTACTTAGTGATTCTAAGTGATCTTAGTGCCTGAGTGGTTTAATTTCAATCATAATAAAGTTACTGGTATCATTGCACCCGATCAAATAATATAAAGGAGTTGTTATAATTATCCTGATATTTAAAAGCAAAAGCATACAAATAGTTGGTTAATGCAATTTTTTTAACCGCTGAGAACCGCTGAGTTTGTATGTGGAGAAGCGCAAAGGGGTCGCAGCAACCAGTGAAGGTGCAGGGTAAGGTTTACGATGTTTGTAATGTTAATAACCATTTCCACAATGGGATGAAAATAATTTCACCTTCAAAACCAAACCAGGAATGTTTTTCTGTTCGTTCCAAATCATTGGTAATAACCATAAGGTTGTCGCATTTTAACTCTGCACTTGCCTTAAGGAGTGAGCGTATCTCTCTGTCCAGGACCTTTGGTTCCGCGACAGCATAACAAACCTGGATCAGCTTTGTAATCCGGCGATTTTCCTGAACAACAAAATCTACCTCTTCCTGCTTTGGGTTCTTGTAATAAAAAAGTCTGATGCGACCAGCCATCTCTTCCCTTTTTAGTTCAATGGCAACAGCATTCTCAAAGAGTTTCCCGATATTTTTACTGAAAGAGAATGCCTTTGCCTGATAATAGCCGGTATCATAACAATAGATCTTTTTACCTGCACTTTTCTGGGTTGTTATTTTGTACGAAAACCGGGGTACCGAAAAAATAAGGAATGCCTCCTCAAGGTAGCTGATATATTTCTCAACAGTATGGATGCTGTTGAAATTAGCGAGTTTCTGAATGGAAGTGGTTGAAAATTCACCGGCAATATTGGTGATCAGGATTTGGGCAAGATCAACCAGTGCATTTGGGAAGCGAACCTTGTATCGCTTCACAATATCTTTGAGAATAATTGAATCAAAAAGGGTAGAAAGATATTCAACCGGATTATAGTTTTTAACCCATAACTCAGGAAATCCTCCTTTTATCACATAGTCGAGACATCGTTGCTGTTTCTCAATGGCAGTGACACTTTGCGGAAATAAATGCATCACCTCCTTAAATGAAAAAGGAAACAAAGCCGTAGCGTAATGACGGCCTGTGAGATGTGTTGCCAGGTCACTGCTCAATAAGTGTGAGTTACTACCAGTAAGTATTAACTTAAACCCTTCCCTGTACAGCCGGTTAGCAATGATCTCCCATTGATCCACATTTTGGATTTCATCAAAAAAAAGGATGTGCGGATCGGCATAAACTGCCTTGATGGCAGAAATGATCTCATCAAAATTGTCAACTTTTAATAATCTTTCCTCGTCGAAATTAACATAACCGACCCCCTTTCCTGATTTGGTTGTGTGCATGGAAAAGAAGGATTTACCGGCTCTTCTGGGGCCAATTACCACATTGATCAAATCTGTATCAAATCCTTTCAGGGTAGTATCACGTGAAAGATAATTCTCCTTTAGTTTCCGTTCCAGTTCAACCTTTTGTCCGGAAATAATATCTTGTATCATATTCGCAGTATTTAGCTCATACTGCGCAAATATACATAATAATATAGCATTAAGGCTTAATGTTGTATCAAATCTTAGCAACTTCTTTCATTACTTTTCAGCCCTTTCGCGTGGCGGGGGAGGATAACTGTGAAATGGAGAAATGGCGAAATGGAGAAATGGAGAAATGGAGAAATGCGACAGAACTTAACTTTATTCCCTTTTTGTTAACCTTTTGCTAACCTTTTTCCTCTCCTTGTTAACCTTTTGTTAACCTTTTGATTGCATTTCTCCCATTTTTTTATTATAATATTGCTGCGGACTTTAGTTGATTTTTATGTTTGTCAGATTTTCAACTCCTGCAAGGGATACAGTTGCCCGATTAATTCTTAAAAACTAAAAAACATTGCCATGAGAAAACTTTTATTTTCACTGCTGATTATTGTTGCGCTGCTCTTTGGCAACCAAAGCTATTCACAGAAAGGCGTAGCGATCAACATCACTGGTGCCGATCCTGCCAACAGCGCCATGCTCGATGTGAGCAGCCTCACCAAAGGAGTTCTGATTCCCAGGATGACGGCCGCACAGCGTACTGCCATCGCCTCTCCTGCCACAGGATTGCTGGTGTACCAGGATGACGGAACCGCAGGGTTTTATTATTATGATGGCGCTGCCTGGACAAGGCTTTCGAGTGGAACTTACACCGAAACCGATCCTGTGGTAAAAGCCATCAATGGTGTGGTGAAATCGAACGGGACTACGATTTCGGCCGCTGTTGCGGGAACAGACTATTTATCCCCTGCCACCGGCTGGAGCTTAAGCGGAAATACCGGCATCGATCCCGGGACAAACTTCATTGGTACAAAAGATAATCAACCACTTGTTTTTAAGGTCAATAATGTTAAAGCTGGCGAAGTAAGTTCGGGCAGCAATACATCTTTTGGATATAGTTCATTAGCTTCAGCAAGCTTGACCGGTGGAGGCAACACTGCAATTGGACTTTCTTCTTTAAAATACAATACTTCGGGATATAATAACACTGCCACAGGAACTTCTTCTTTAAATTACAATACTACGGGAGTCTCTAATACTGCCAATGGTAATAATGCATTAAGATCCAACACCACAGGTGGTTCTAATACTGCTACTGGTTACTATGCATTAGTCTCCAACACCGAGGGTAATAATAATACTGCCAATGGTTGCAATGCATTGGCCAACAACATAACAGGCAGATGGAATACTGCCATTGGTTTCTATGCATTAAATTCTAACACCACTGGTGAAACTAATACTGCCATTGGATATCAGGCAGGTATTTACGCGATTTCTGGTTTTAATTTAATTAGTAGCAATTCTGTGTATTTGGGTGCAAACACAACAGCAGGAACGAGCGGTAATACCAACGAAATCGTGATTGGTTATGGTGCAGCCGGTGCCGGCAGCAATACGGCTACACTGGGCAATACCTCAATAACAAGTACGGTGTTGCGCGGCAATGTGCAACATTACGGCACTACTTCAGGATATGTAGGGTTACAGGCGCCTGCCACCGTTTCAACTCCTTATTCCCTTACCCTGCCAACCGCAGCTCCGGCAAGCGACGGACAGGTGCTGAGTGCAACCACGGCGGGCGTCATGAGCTGGACTACCCCGACTGCAGGCGCAGTGACCGAAGTAACCGGAACGGCCCCTATCGTTTCGAGTGGAGGTACCGCCCCTGTCATCAGCCTGGGAACGGTACCCGTTGCCAACGGCGGAACCGGCACCATTACCGGTTCAATAACCGGCACCAACGCTTTAACTTTTGCTGCAGGCGGCAGCAATCAAAATGTAACGCTTACGCCAAGCGGAACAGGATATGTCGTGCTGCAAGGCAACACCGGCATCAATACTACCGGCTCAAGCCCCGACAGCAAAGCCATTCTCGATTTAAGTTCAACCACCAAAGGGTTTCTCCCACCACGCATGACTTTTTTAGAAAAGACTGCCATTACCAGCCCTCCCGCAGGATTGATGATATGGTGCACCAACTGTGGTACTTCCGGCGAATTGCAGGTATATAACGGAACTGCATGGACAAACCTTATCGGTGGTGCCGCGTCAGGCTGCTTACCCGGTGCGCCAACCATCGGTGCGGCCACAGCCGGAGCTGGACAGGCATCGGTATCTTTTACCGCGCCTGCTTCCAATGGCGGTTCAACCATAACATCCTATACGGCTACTTCTGATCCAGGTAATATTACCGGAACTTTATCTCAGGCAGGAAGTGGAACCATAACCGTAACCGGGCTGACCAATGGCACAGCTTACACTTTTACCGTTACAGCTACCAATGCAGCCGGTACAGGTACCGCAAGTGCTGCTTCCAATCCGGTAACGCCTGTCACCGTTCCCGGTGCGCCAACAATAGGAACTGCCGTTGCAGGAAACGCACAGGCATCGGTATCTTTTACCGCGCCTGCTTCCAATGGCGGTTCAACCATAACATCCTACACAGCTACTTCAACGCCTGGCAGTATTACCGGCATCTTGACACAAGCAGGTAGCGGAACCATAACCGTAACGGGGCTTACCAATGGCACAGCTTATACTTTTACAGTTACCGCTACCAATTCAATTGGCACTGGTGCGGCAAGCAATGCCTCGAATACAGTAACTCCGGCACCTCCTTTTGTTTGTAACAATTCTATTACTGATTCCCGCGACAGCAAAGTATACACCACCAAGCAAATTGGAACGCAATGCTGGATGACGCAAAACATGAACGTAGGGACAAAGATTGCCGGAGCAGTGGCTCAAACCGATAACAGCACTATCGAAAAATATTGTTACAACGATCTTGATGCAAACTGTACAACCTACGGCGGCCTTTACCAATGGAACGAAATGATGAACTACTCCACAACTCCCGGTGCACAAGGAATTTGCCTGACAGGTTGGCATGTGCCTACCGTACCCGAGTATCAAATATTGACCAACTATCTTGGTGGGGAAAACGTTGCCGGCGGAACAATGAAATCTACCGGTTATATAGAGGGAGGCACTGGTTTGTGGTTGTTTCCAAATACAGGAGCTACAAATAGCTCTGGGTTTTCGGCGCTTCCGAGCGGCATGTCCTCCCCTAGCACTTTCCTCGGCCTGAGTACCGATGGTTTATGGTGGTCTTCTACCTCCAACGTGTCATATGCGAATTATCAGTGCACGACCACCTCTAACGATGATGCGCCCATTAGCTTCACCCTTACGTATAACGGTATTGCGATCCGCTGTGTCAAGGACTAGCCTATTTGGCTATTTTGTTATTTGACTATTTCCGCGAAGCGGCAAATTTTTCCGGGTATTAAATTTTAAAAATCAAGCTATAATGAAAAATTTCACAAAAATGTTTCCGGCAAAATGGTATGGTGCAGCCACTGTGGAACATCCGGCGAATTGCAGGTTTATAATGGAACTACATGGACAAATATGGTTGGCGGAAGTGCTTCCCCGGTTCCATAACGATAAGAACGGCACATCCAATGTGCGTGCTGTTCGGGCTTTTTAAAAATTTTCACCCTATATCAGCAGTACCGTATTGTTCTTTGACATTTTGATTGATCTGATTGTCTGAATTTCATCATACGCGTTTTCGCGTATATGCGCGATATTTTTCATGTTATAAGGTAAAGATGTGTTAAAATCTATTCTTGAAAAATATTTTTTCGAAAATAAAATCTTTTTTTTGTTTTCATTTCCAGGGAAATAGCTGCAAGAATTAAGTGGTTTCAAATTTCAGGTTATTTACGGCACATCCTTTGGTAAGTCACCTTTCCTTTCTATCAGCTGAACCGATTCTTCTGGCAGGTCCTTCCTGGGATAGCATCGTTACCGGTAAAAATAAAACCGAAAGCATGCTCTTCCAGGAATTTTGTTTTTCGTGCCGGTCAATTTGAAATTGCTGTTTTTGCATGCTGGATCGGGTTACACAGCGCATTATATCAGACCATCGTATTGCGATCAATCAGAACTAATAATTAAAATCTAAAAATTATTGCCTTGAGAACACTTTTATTTTCACTTCTGTCAACGGTTGCACTGCTACCAGGCATTCATAGCTTTGCACAGAAAGGCGTGGCGATCAACACAACCGGGGCCGATGCCGCCAGCAGCGCCATGCTCGATGTGAGCAGCTTCATCAAAGGGGTTCTGATTCCCAGGATGACGGCCGCACAGCGCACTGCCATTGCCTCTCCTGCCACAGGATTGCTGGTGTACCAGGATGACGGAACAGCAGGGTTTTATTATTACGATGGCGCTGCCTGGACAAGGCTTGCCAATGGAACCGGCACGGTTGCAGTTGTCAACGGCGGAACCGGCACCATTACCGGTTCGATAACCGGCACCACCGCTTTAACTTTTACGGCAGGCGGCAGCAACCAAAATGTAACGCTTGCGCCAAGTGGAACCGGATCTGTTTCGATGAAAGGCAGCACAAGCATAAACACTGCCGGCGATGCGCCAAACGGCAGCGCCATGCTGGATGTAAGTTCAACAAGCAAGGGTTTTTTACCCCCGCGGATGACATCTGCACAGCGCAATGCAATCTCTTCACCTGTGGAAGGTCTGACAATTTACAATACCGACGAAAAAGCCCTGAATATTTATTCCGGCACATCATGGGAATATGCCAATCCGTTTGTTTGCGGGCAACCCTTCAGCGATCCCCGCGATGGCAAAGTTTATAATACGGTGTTGATCGGAACCCAATGCTGGATGAAAGAAAACCTGAATGTTGGGACAATGATTGATGCCCAAGGTTACACCGTAATGCAGACAGACAACGGTATCCTCGAAAAGTACTGTTACAACAATAATCAGGTAAACTGCACAACCTACGGTGGCCTATACACGTGGAACGAGATGATGCAGTATTCCACAACCCCCGGTGTGCAGGGAATTTGCCCTACCGGCTGGCACCTTCCCACCGATGCCGAATGGACAACTTTAACTACTTATTTGAGCAGCCAACCCGCATTTTTGTGCCTAGGCCACAACGCCAAAGCACTGGCAGCAACTACGCTTTGGTATGAAATAAGCAACCTATTTGACTGCAAAGTTGGGGCTGACCTGACGGCAAACAATGCTACCGGCTTTACCGGTCTTCCAGGCGGGAGCTACGATACCTATGGATATGAACGTCTGACCTTCGACGGCTATTGGTGGTCTTCGTCCGGCGAATCTGACTTTGTCTGGTACCGGCACATTTATTTTAACAGCGTGGATATGGAACGACTATATACTTATCCGCAGCACCCGTACTCGGTGCGTTGCCTCAAGGCCTATTGATTTACGATTGTGTTACGTTTGAAACACAAAGATTTGGGAATGTGAAAAAATGAAGACCGAAATAAAAATTGCAAAAAATAAACACTAAAATCACTGCCATGAAAAAACTCTTACTTTCAATCCTGGTTACGGTTGCGCTGCTCATTGGCAACCAAGGTTATGCACAGAAAGGCGTAGCGATCAACACAACCGGCGCCGATGCCGCCAACAGCGCCATGCTCGATGTGAGCAGCCTGAGCAAAGGGGTTCTGATTCCCAGGATGACGGCAGCGCAGCGTACCGCCATCGCCACTCCTGCCAAAGGATTGCTGGTGTTCCAGGATGACGGCACCGAAGGGTTCTATTACTACGACGGCACGGC
Source organism: uncultured Bacteroidales bacterium (assembly GCA_903875045.1). GTDB lineage: Bacteria > Bacteroidota > Bacteroidia > Bacteroidales > FEN-979 > CAIVAT01. The sequence goes on along the minus strand of CAIQUS010000098.1, from coordinate 635 downwards.
CTGGACCAGGCTTGCCAGTGGTACTTACATTGAAACCGACCCGCTGGTCAAAGCCATCAATGGTGTGGTGAAATCGAACGGGACAACGATTTCGGCCGCTGTTGCGGGAACCGATTACCTTACACCAACCGGAAGCGCGGCCTCGCTTAGCAATTTCCCGACACTCAACCAAAATACTACCGGCACAGCCGCCAATGTAACCGGTACAGTTGCCATTGCCAATGGCGGAACCGGTGCCACCACCGATGCAGCCGCATTTGACGCCCTCTCGCCCATGACCACCGAGGGCGATGTGATTTACGGTGGAACCGGCGGAACAGGAACACGTCTGGCAAAAGGCACAGCCGGACAGGTTCTGACCATGAACTCCGGTGCAACCGCACCACAATGGTCACCTCCGGCTACAGGTACAGTTACCGGAGTTACCGGAACCTCCCCCATCATTTCGAGCGGTGGCACCGCCCCCGTGATCAGCCTGGGAACAGTACCCGTTACCAAAGGCGGAACCGGTTCGACCATCCAGAATTTCGTGGATTTATCCACGGACCAAACCGTGGCCGGAAATAAAGCCTTGTCGGGCAATACCACTGTAGGAGGCACACTAACGGTATTCGGCGCGACCACCTTAACAGCTG
>CAIQUS010000097.1 GCA_903875045.1 uncultured Bacteroidales bacterium | reverse complement strand
TTGGGTTAATTTGTTTGTAACTAATTCAAATATAACCAAATAAAGGGATTTCTCCACGCTTTTTAATGCAATGTTATGATTATCTTATTAACATAGGCGATCGATTAATTTATTGATTTTTGAACCCCGAAACTTGAGTTAATAATAATTAAACCTGACCAAATACAATACTAACCTGATTGCTAAACTAATCAAAATGAAAACAATGCTACAAAAACTAGTGGTTCTTTTCCTGATGGTTGCAGGGACCAGTGCAAACAGGAGGAGCCTGGAACTCTTTTTCGGAGGGATACAACGATGCCGCCAACATTTATCGACCTTTTCCCCAGGTTAAGTTTAACGCAGTTTCACAGCAGGTGGTTCATGTGTGGGATGGACACATTACCCCCACAATCTGCAATGCCACCTTCGATAAAAACAATCTTCCTGTTGGCATTTCCAATGCTTCGGGCCCCGAACATTTTGCATTCTCAGTATCGCCGAATCCATGTCAGTCTCAAACCAGTCTCACCTTTCAGCTGAACCGTGATGAGATTGTTTCTGCATCGATGTTCGACCTCTCCGGACGCCAGGTTTGGACGATGTTGTCTCAATCATTTTCTGCCGGAGAGCACAGGTTTGAAATGAATACAAGCACATTGAAGCCGGGATGTTACGTAATTCGGTTGCACTCGGGCAGTGCGGAAGGATTTCAGCGGATCGTAGTCATACCATAGGACTGACAACCATTTTTACGAAGTAAAGCCGGAGCGATCCGGCTTTACTTGAATTCGAATATATCGGATCAAGCGGAATTTCCAGGAGGAAAGTAGCAAAGCATAAATGTGAAATCTGAAATGTGAAATGTGAAATGTGAAATGTGAAATCCGAAATTACCTTCCCCCAAGAAATTCCTCTTGATCCAACATATCAGTCCCCTGATCACCTTTTCAGGGATTTAAAGGCAAGAAGGCTGACGAGTCCCAGCAAAACCAATCCTGAAAGGACAAAAGCCCAGATGTTGACAACTCTTGACTCCACGGTCATGGCATAATTCTCCAGGAGGAAAGCCATTGGAAATACATCCCAGGAAACCTGGCTGCCTGTTAAGGTGGTTGAATTGGTCCCTGTGATCAGCCCGGGCATCGAGGTCTCCATACGGAAACTCTCCATCATCAGGAGGTTTTCGAGAAGCTTTGATTTACGGTCAAATTCCCGGAACAACGGAGGCTGGAGTTCTTTGAGACGGTCAACGGTGCTGTTACCTGTCCACCTCCGGAAGCAATCGATAACCGACCCTGAATCACTGAAGTTTCCTTTCGACAGGGTGGTGCTTATGCTGTCGTGGAATTCCCTGACCCTTTTCGCATCCAGTCGCGGATCATTCAGTTTGAGAATCCCATCGGCCAGGATTCTTTCAATCTCGACCGTAGCTGATTCAACAAGGTATTTCATTGTTTTATCTTCTGCATCCTTCATTTTAAGGCTGTCGGACGGACTCTGAACAGGATGTTTACGGGTTAGCCAGAGGATATCTTCCGGGGTCAGATATTCTTTGTACGGGAGGGCGGTGAATGGATTCGCTGCGGAATAAATCTCATTATATTCAACATAGGAGTAAAAGAATCCGAACCTTTTTCTGATATCGAAACGGCGTACCAGTTGCCTGAACCAGCTTGTATCTCCGGCGATCTCAGCTTTCAGTTCTTCACAGTCCCTGAAATGTTTTGTATAAACAACAATGAATTTTACCTTTCCCGAAGTGTCTTTTTTCGATGTCATCGTCCAGGAGGAGTCAACAGGGTACTGAAGCTCCTTTTTGAAGGCTTCCGATGAATCGCCCGATACAGTGATCGAGCGGGTGAAGGTTCCGTCGCGGTTCACGGTAGTCCTTACGGTGATCTCCCTGCATGCACTGAAAGCCAGGGTTAAAATGGCCAGTCCTAAAACCAGATGTAGTGTTTTCATTTTAAGTTTTGTTGATTGAATCGTTTCTGAATATAAGAAAATGAGATTGGGTTTATTCCCTTCTTCCGGGATAGGTGTCTCTCCATCCCGGGAACAGAGATCCCTGTATGATTGAGGTAGATGCCGGATGCCAGTTGCAGCGGGTTTGAATAATTCATATCCGGTTTGATCTGTGAGAACTGAACTTCCAATGAGCTTATTTTTTTCACAACATGGTATTGCTCATATCCGAGGAGAAGAAAAATTGCGATCGAAGCTGCAGCTAGTAAATGCTGAAGAAATGGCAGAACCCGGGCCGTTTTCGGCGGTCGCTGCACGATGGCGGACATGATGCGCTCTGTGAACTCATCAGGGGCAGGGAGCATTGGTTCCATGCGGCGTGCCAGGTTTAATACCTTTTGGGCTTGTAAAGCATTGCGATATATCTGGCTGCATGAGGAGCAGGTGTCAAAATGTTGTCTGAGGTCAGAGCCAACAGGCGCATTCTCAAATATCAGCCTGTCAAGAAGTTCGGTGGCATCGCTGCAATTCATTTTATTGTCCTTTCTTTTTCAAGTATCCTTAATAGTTGTTCACGCACTTTCCTCCGTGCATGATACAGGTTGCTTTTCACGGAGGTTTCATTCAATTCCGTAATCAATTCTACTTCCTCAGATGACATTCCTTCGATATCCCTGAGAATGAAAACAAGTTTCTGTTTTTCAGGCAGCATATCTGCAAGCCCTTTGATCAGAATGGCCAGATCGTGATTGTCGGCGGGGGTAGTTGCATCGTTCTGCTGCAATGCCTCGAGTTTCCGTATCACCAAATCTATCGGGACCATGGTGTGCCGGTGAATTTTCCGCAAACGGTCTGTTGCAGTGTTAACCAGGATTCTGTACATCCATGGGATGAACTCCCTGGAAGGGTCAAATGAACCAACCTTCTGCCATATTTTGATGAAACATTCCTGGACGGCATCCCTGGCCTCTTCTTCGTTACCGAGGATCCTGAATGCGAGCCGGTATGTTGGTTGCCGGTACATCGTCACAAGGATTCTGAATGCAGCATGATCGCCATTTCTGACACCCCTGATAATTTTCTGAAGATCCTCCGGCATCTTTTTTTTGTTACTGTTAACAGATATACGGTGAAATTAAGAAAAAGTAAAATGCCATAAATAAATATTCAAACCGGCTGAACGAAACGTTTGAAATTATTGCAGTGTTGAGGCTTAATGTTACCTTTGAATTTTATTGAATGGAAGAGAAAAACAATAATCCCGATTTGTTCCCATGATTTCCCCGGAAATGATCATCCTTTGCCTTGCAGCGCTTGCCGCGGGTTTCGTCGATGCCATCGTGGGAGGTGGAGGGTTGATTCAAACCCCGGCCACCCTGATTACGCTGCCTGACCATTCTGTGGCTACCCTGCTGGGAACCACAAAAATTCCTTCCCTCTCCGGAACAGGCTCGGCTGCCATACAATATGCCAGGCGGGTCAATTTGCAATGGAAGCTTTTGGGTGTATTATGCCTGATCGCACTGGTGGCAGCTTATGCAGGATCAAAAACAGTCTCCATCGTGAGCAATTCCTTCATGAAACCCGTCATTTTCGGGGTACTTATCATTGTGGCGGTTTACACCTATACCAAAAAGGATTTCGGAACAGCAAACACTGCCCGGAAAACCCCGGTGCAGGAGTTTATTTTCGGTGGTGTTTTTGCTTTGATCCTTGGATTCTATGATGGTTTCATAGGTCCAGGTGCCGGAAGTTTCCTTGTTCTCTTTTTCATCAGTTTCCTCGGATTTGACTTTTTAAAAGCAAGCGCCCATGCCAAATTTGTAAATGTTGCCACCAACACCGGCTCCATCCTGTTCTTTGCCGGCAGCAGGCATATCCTTTATCATTATGCCATTCCGATGGCTTTCTGCAATTTCTTCGGCTCCCTCATAGGCGCCAGGCTTGCCATATTGAAGGGAAATAAATTCATCCGGATTTTTTTTCTGCTGGTGGTGGCCGGAACCATCATCCGGTTTGGATATGATATCTTTTTCAAGTAGATGACTGATTGTTCTATTGTATGGTGATCTCCCGGAGGGAGATGGGGCTAAAGCCCCGGGATACAATAACTTTCCCTTGTAACCGTCAGCTGAAGCTGACGGCAATAGATTCCCGTAACCGTCAGCTGAAGCTGACGGCAATAGATTCCGGGATTGAGATCCTTTTAAATGAAGCTGACGGCAATAGATTCCGGGATTGAGATCCTTTTAAATGAAGCTGACGGCAATAGATTCCGGGGAATCGAATTATTTATTGCAGTTGGCTTTAGCCAACTGTTTTTTGTCATGCTTATGATTTCCCGGCTTTAGCCACATTTGATAATTCGACCGATAGCGACAGATTTGTCACCGGACCTGTTTGACGGTTGCTGCATTGTACTGCCTCACAATGGAAATCAGGTTACCGGTGAAGAACATATCTTCCGGAATCCCACGCACAACCTCCAGATGGTCGCGCATCAACGGGATCATGAAGTCGTTGAACTTTTTTCTGCCGTTGGGGACCTTTCGGATATTGTCGCTGCCTCCTTTTCTGAGATAGAATGCCCCTATGGAGTAGTTGCTGTTCATACATTCGCTGTTCAGCGAGCCTGATGCGGGGGGAGAATCGCCCGATCCGGCTGCTGCCGCCCCAATGAGCCCTCCGATGACTCCGCCCAGTAAAAAACCAGCAGCCACCGCATCGGCAGCATTTTCCGGGATGATGGTCCCGTATAAATCGATGGTTCCTTTAAGCAAGTGGGCAAGGAAAAACCTGGTTGAGTCGCCGGGATTTGCAAAAGCGATAAATTTCATCCCGCAAACCATATACCCTGATAAATCAGTGGGATAAAATGTTTTCTCGTAGCCATGGCTATCTTTGAAAAGGACTTCATCAGGGGCGATTGTTGAAATCAAACCCCTGATGGTGTCATTGTAAACAGTGATCACATAACCTTCCGTGAAAGCTGATCCCTGGGCGGAAAGGCAGGAGGCCAGGCTGGTACAAAACATGACTTGCAATAAGGTAAAAGAAAAAAGCAGTTTTTTCATTGTTGTATGCCATTTTCCATCGCTTTAAGCCTGATGCGCTCATAATCTGCCTTGCGTTGCAGCTTATCGTACGCAAAGAGCAGCGCCTTATAAGCATCGGCATAATATGGATTAATGGTAAGGGTCTTTTCCCAATTCAGTATGCCCTCATCAAACCTGGAATGATTATAGTACAAAAGGCCGAGGTTATAGTATACGTTATCGTATTTTGGGTTGATGCGAATCTCTTCCAGATAATATTTTTCAGCCTCGGCAGGTCGTTCGGTACGCATGCAAATAAGTCCGGCATTGCCATTGGCCATTGGTTCGGCAGGATTGACCTCTAAGGCTTTCAGGAATAATGGTTCAGCTTTTTCAAGATTGTCGCTGAGGAAATACATGGCCCCGAGGTTATTGTAGTTAAATGAATTGGATGGAGAGGTATCAACGGCATTTTGCCAGAAAAGGAACTGATCTTTGAAGTACCGTGTATGCAAAAAAGTCAGGACACTGTAAAGCAGGCAGAGGATTACAACCATCGAAACCGGGAGCTTACGGGAAAAATCTGCTTTTTTTACCGGGTTACATTCCAAAACAATGAGGATGATTCCGACAAGGGAGAGGTAGCTGCGGTGCTCGGAAAATTTCGGGGCCAGGTCATTGATAGATACGAAGGAAGGAACCAGAAACGCCAGGAACCAGAGGATCCCGAAAATATAAAACAGCCAGGATTTTGGTTTGGTGATAGCCACAAGGAAAACAAGCACTGCTATGGTTACAACCCCAAGGATGCCCGACACTTTCATATCGGCCAGTACCGGGTACACCGATAAATCAAAGGGGAAAAGCGTTTTCCCCAGAAAAGGCAGTAAAGCCGGCAGATTTTTTATGACAGAAAGAATCTGTGCAGAGGCAGAAACACCGTTTTGGCCACCAAGGGCCTGGTACCGGATGGTGATCCAGACCAGGGTGAGGATGATCCATCCAGATCCGGCGATGATATACCTTTTCGGGGGTGTTCGTAAAATCGTGGTGCTGTATAACACGATCAGCAGCGGCAATACGATGGCGTTTTCCTTGGTGAGCAAGGCAAGTAGATAAAACAGCAGGTGAAGTATCATGTATTTGCTGCCGTTGCTTTTGAGGTATTTGAGCCAGAAAAGAAAGGAACCGAGGATGAAGATGGCCAGCAGTGAATCGTTGCGGCCAGGGATCCAGGCAACGACCTGGGTAACCATGGGGTGCACAAGAAAAATCAGTGAGAAGAGAAAGGATTTGGTTCTTTCGTAGCCCGCCTCTGTTAAAAACAGAAAAAGAAGGAATGTTGCCAGAATATGGTACAGGATATTCGAAAAATGAAACAGGGAGAAGCTTCCTTTTCCTGCAATTGCATCCGCCATAAATGACAGGGTGAGGATTGGCCGGTAGTAAAACCCTTGTCCGGACGGAGTATGAAAAACATCCTCACCAAAGGCTTTTGACAGATAGGAAGCCGATTGAAGGTTATTCATGTTACCCAGGATCAGCGCATGATCATCGAGGTAGGTATAAGTGAAATTGATGGATTGTCCGAAAAGCATGAATGCCAGAATGGCGAACCACAGCAGGGGAAAGCCTTTGCTGAGGAATTTCGGATTTTCCGGGGAATGGTCTTTCTGTTTTGGTTTACGGAGTGAACCAGCCGATCCGGGTTCCTTTTTTGCATTGGCCATGGTCATAAAGCAATCATTTTAAAAAGAGTAAAGGTTTATTGTAAACAGGTTACAAATATATGTCATCCCCTGGAAAGGTGTCTCCAATTAAACAGGGCTATGCCGATCGAAAAATAAGCAAAAGTAAGTATCGTCAGCATCGTAAGTTCATATCGGATGCCATTTACACCAATTCCGTAGGTAAATATTTTATTCATGGCCATCACCGCATGGGTAGGGGGCAACAGGTCGTTGAAGGCAAAACTGCCGAAAATCTCCTTCCTCGGAAGGGGTAGCATTGATCCCGAAAAAAACATCAGAATGAACAGGGGAAAGTTTCCGATGATCATCACCATGGATGCATTTCTGCAAAAGGCAACCAGGATGAGGCTGATGGCAATGATGGAAAGAATTGTCAGCGAACATACCACCAACACCAGCCACATCGCTCCCATGCTGTGAAAACCCAGCAACACTGCCAGCCAGAGGGTGAGTGTAAAGGAGATAATTCCAATCATCCATTGCACAAGGGTGTTCCCGATAAGGTAGTCAAAAACCGTCATGCGGGTTAATTTCAGGCGAAGCATGGTGCGGTCTTCCACATCACGGATGATGGAAAGCGAACAGGAGAGGATGAGCATGATCATCGAGAATACGAAGATTCCCGGTGCATAAACATCGAACTCTGATTTTGCCTCTGAATTTCCCAGGAAACGTTCCCGGAAGGTATAAACCGGTTTGATGGCTGAATGGTTCCTTATCAATGTTTCGATGCCTGTAACCGAAAAGATCAGCCCGATGGAATATTTAGGGTTGCTTGCTTCGCCAAACACAATAAAATGTGGGGTACTTCCCACTTTCAGACTGTCGGAAAACCCATCGGAGATTACGATCAGCACATCCGCTTTCCGGTCGGAAATGCTTTTTTTTGCTTCATTCGTATCAATGATTTCAACCAGGTGCAATAGCGCAGGACCATTGTTATACGATACGGCTTGCATCACACTGATAAAATCCTGTTTTATCGCAATGTTATGTTTGTCAGCGTATTGGTAATAAACAGTATAGGTTGTTGATCCTCCGCTGGTCAATACATAGTAGACCAGGATGAAAAATGGCGCAGCCATGATGGTAAGCGCCAGGGCCCACAAATCACGAAACTGCATGATCAGTGCTTTTTTGATGATGGCAAATATTCTCATGGCTCGTCTCTTAACTTACGACCGGTTAATGAAATAAACACATCTTCAAGGGTTGCCTCTTCCCCGATTTGTTGTTTCATCCTTTCGGGGGTGTCGGTTACAAGCATTTTACCATGGTCGATGATTCCGATGCGATCGCAAATACGGTCGGCTTCATCCATGTTGTGGGTGGTAAAAATCACCGTTTTCGTCTTGGCCAGTGAATGAATAAAATCGCGGACCATGATCCTGCTTTGCGGATCAAGTCCGGCTTCGGGTTCATCAAGGATTAAAATTCCCGGGTCGTGCATCAGTGCCATGAGGATGTTCATGCGCCGCTGCATGCCCCCTGAAAGAGTTTTCACCAGTTTGTTGCGTTTTTCCGTCAATCCCATTCTGGCTAACAGTTCCACAGCTCTTTTCCTGGCAATTTTCCCCGGTACATTGTACATGGCTGCAATAAACAACATTTGCTCGAAGCAGGTGAGATTGTTCCAAAGAACCAGTTCCTGAGGGCAAATTCCTACGTTTTGCCTGTTATCCAGATCATTTGCCAATGTTCCGTTGATATACACTTTCCCTCCGTCGGGTTTCAGGAGGCCGGTGATCATTTTAATGGAGGTGGTTTTTCCGGCACCATTCGGGCCCAGCAATCCAAAAATCTCCCCCTGTTTTATCTCCACCGAAAGATCATCAACGGCCACGAAACCGTTGAATGTTTTCCGCAGATTTTCAGTTTTCAGACAAGTTGGTACTGTTACCATATCCGTTTTTGAAATGACTTTTCAAAAATAACATTATAGAATGAATTACCAGAAAGATTTGTATTAGATTTGACTTTTAAAACACTCCTATGAACTTCAAATCATTTTTCCTTGCAACAGCGTTCATTTTGTTTTCAATGGTCCTTTCAGCCCAGGATCAGCAGCAGGCAGAACTTTTCTGGAAAGCCGCCCGGGCAAATGATGTTAAAACCCTTAAGGAGTTTCTCGATAAGGGAATGGATGTCAATGTAAAAAACCGCTATGGGGTTACCGCCTTATCGTTTGCTTCGGATAAGGGAAACCTGGCAGCAGTTGAATTGCTGCTGGAACATGGCGCCGACCCGAACCTGAAAGATTCATTTTATGGGGAGACTCCGCTGGGCTGGGCTATTTATAAAAAAAATGCGGCCATTGTGAAATGTATGATCAACCATGGAGGGGATCTGAAAAATGAAGACCTCGTTCAGGGTGCAGCCGGCGCCGGACTTACCGAGGTGGTAACCCTCATGCTCGACAAGGGTGCCCCGGGGGCTGAAAAAGTTTTGTATAATGCCATCAGCAGCGATGATACCACCATGTTCAGCATCGCTTTCGTCCACGTTAAAATGAATGATACTGTTTTAACTGAAGCGCTTGTCTATGCAACTGCAACTAAAAATGAAAAAATGATCGCCCGGTTAAAAGCAGCTGGTGCCAGATTGCCCGAAAAAACCTCATCACCATCGTCAGGTAGTTTTGATGAAGCCCTGAAGGGGATCTACAAAAGCAAGGAGATGAATAAAGCAGAGCTGGATATAGCAGAAGGTGTGCTGACAGCAAGTTTTGACGGCTCACCTCCTTTCAGGTTAAAACTGACAACCGACAGTACCTATCTCTTTGCGGATATCCCCGGACTGTCATTAACCGTTCAACGGATTTCAGGGAAGATCACTGGTATTACATTGATTCAACCGGAAAGGACCAACAGCTATTTCAGGGTCGCCGACCAGGATATGGTAAATCCGAAAAAGGCAGTTGTTGAGGATTATACACGGGTTGAGAGACCTGTTAACTGGCCTTCTTTCCGGGGAACCGATGCAACAGGGATTGCTGATGGACAGCATCCGCCGCTTACCTGGGATATGAAAAACGGGACGAACATGGTTTGGAAAACCTATATTCCCGGGTTGTCGCATGCCTCGCCTGTTGTATGGAATAATCATATTTTTATCATCACGGCCAGCAGCAGTGATACGGCTTCCGAATATCGCGTCGGACTTTTTGGTGATGTTGAACCAGCCAATGACAGCTCATCACATCTATGGAAAATTTATTGTCTGGATAAACTGACCGGGGAAATCCGCTGGGAGAAGAAAGCCTTTGAAGGCGTTCCCCGGGTTAAACGGCATGTCAAGGCATCCCAGGCCAATTCCACACCGGTCACCAACGGCGAATTTGTTGTTGCTTTGTTTGGATCGGAAGGTATGATCTGCTACGATTTCAATGGTAAGGAGCAATGGCGTAAAGATCTCGGAATACTTGATGCCGGCTGGTTTTTCAATGAGGATACCCAATGGGGCCATGCAAGTTCACCCGTGATTTATGGGAATACAGTAGTTGTTCAATGTGACCGTTCCAAAGATTCCTTTATCGCCGCGTATGATCTTAAAACCGGAAATGAGGTATGGAAGGTTCGGAGGGATGAGATTTCATCATGGGGCACCCCAACAGTTTATCATGGAAAACTGCGCGACGAACTGGTTACAAACGCTTCCCGTTTCATCAGAGCCTATAACCCTGCAACAGGCGAAGAGTTATGGCGTTTAGCCCCCAACTCGGAAATTACGGTCGGAACGCCTGTATTTAATGACAGTCTCATTTTTGTTACGGGCGGTTATACACCGATTTTTCCTGTTTATGCCATCAGGCCGGGAGGTAAGGGCGATATTTCAATCGCCGACAGTGTCAACTCAGGAGAGTCTGTTGCCTGGCGGAAAAAGCGTGGCGGAACTTATATGCCTACCCCCATCGCCTATCAGGGGTATCTTTACACGCTGGCCAACCAGGGATTGATCATCTGCTACAATGCTGCAACAGGTGAAATCAAATACAAGGAAACGATCAGGGGAGGAGGGGCTTTTACAGCTTCACCCGTGGCAGCCGATGGCAAAATATATTGCACCAGCGAGGAAAACGGGGTTTTTGTCATCAAGGCCGGGCCCGATTATGAACTTATCACTACCAACCCGGTCGGCGAAATATGCATGGCCACACCAGCCATCACCGATGGATTAATTCTGATCAGAGGGCAGCATCATTTGTTTTGCATCGGTCTGAGAAAGTAATGTTTTCCGGTTATAAAACTAACAAGTGATGAATTCCGATTCAATTTTTATAAATAATTTTACTGGCAACTTCGAAAATCTGAAATCTGAAATCCAAAATATTCCATGAACACGAAACTACTTTTTTTCAGTCTTTTTCTCTCATTTTTTTCCTTTTTTCCGGCAAATAGTCAGACAGATCCGACATCGTTACCTGACACCAGAGATTCCGGGAAGGTGATTAGTCTCAAGGAGTGCCTGAAACTGTCGGTGGCTAACAGTCCCCGGCTCAAAATTTCGGCGCTCGAGCAAACCCGGTTACATTATGGTTACAAGGCGACTGTGGGTGGAGGTTTACCCCAGGTGAGTTTTTCAGGTTCATGGGATGATTTTTTAAACCTGCCAACCTCACTCATCCCTGGTGAATTCTTCGGGCAGCCCGGTAAGATGATCCCGGTTCAGTTTGGTACAAACTTTAACATTTCCGGCTCCCTGGATGCCGGCCAGATGCTGTACAATCAAGCCTGGCTGGTTGCCCTGAAAATGGCGAAGCAGATGATGCAGCAGAATGTACTGGCTACGGAGAAGACCGAGATTGAAGTTGTTTACGATGTGGCACAGTCGTATTACCTTGCCCAGATCACCATGCAGCAGATCAGGAACATGAAAGCGAATCTCGAAAAAATCGAAAAGGCTGAAAAGATCGCACAAAGCCAATGGGAAAACGGACTTATCAAAAAGGTTGACCTTGACAGGATCATGGTACAGAAACTCAATATGGTCACCGACATTGAGCGCATCCAGGTTCTGTATCAGCAGGAAATTGCCATGCAGAAGTATTTCATGGGGATGAAACAGGAGGATGATATTTCGCTGGATGATTCAATCCCAACCTCCACATTGCTGCCTGGTGTTCAGGGTGACCTGAACAACCACATCGATATCCGGATGATAGAACAGCAAAAGGACCTCGTCAACACCAACATCCGGATGGATCAATCAGTTTATTTTCCAAACCTGACCCTCATTGGAAGCATCAGTTATATGAACCAGAGCAATACCATGTATCTGTTTGGAAAGCCGACCGACTGGTTCAATACCAGCCTTGTCGGGTTGCGCCTGTCAGTTCCGGTTTTCAGCGGCATGCAAAACCATTATCATGTCAGTCAGACCAAAGTGGAACTTGAAAAACTCAGGGTTAATGAAGATGATGCAAAAAAACTGATCCGCATCAACTCCGAAGATGCTGCACGTAAACTCCTCAACAGCATTGAAGCAGAAAAGCGGCAGCGTGAAAACACCGGACTGGCCGAGCGGGTTTACAACATTTCACAGGAACAGTATCAAAAGGGAGTCATCCCGTTAACCGATCTGCTTACAGCCGAAACCGCCCTCAGCGATGCCCAGGCAAACCACACTTATGCACTTGTCCAGATGAAAATATCGGAGTTAAACTACCTCAAAGCCAATGGGAAGTTGTTGGAAATTGTGGAATAAACTTGACAGATGACAAAAATCATGACGGGTGACGGGTGACACGTGACGGGTGACACGTGACGGGTGACACGTGACGGGTGACACGTGACGGGTGACAAAATTAACACAATAGCATATTTTTAAATTATCACATCATCACATTATCACATCATCACATTATGAAACGAATCATCACCATCAGCCTTATCGTCATTGCCCTGGCAGGCGGCTGTTCTGCCATCCTGCTTCTTAACAAAAAGAAGATCGAGGAAAAATCAAAAATGGATGGCAATCTGGAAAGTATCCCGGTTTATGTAGTAACTATTAAAAACGCTGGTTTGGATGGCGATTTTGAAGTTAACGGCTCATTTATGGCGATACACGAACTCACTCTGATGTCGGAAGGACAGGGTAAAGTGATTGATTTACCGGTCAGCACAGGCGACTTTGTTTCACCCGGACAGGTCCTTGCCCGCCTGGATGACGAATTGGTACGGAGTCAATTGGGGCTGGCAAATGCATCTCTTGACAAAGCCAGGGCCGACCTTAAAAAGTACGAAGGGTTGCTGAAGGCCGATGCCATTTCCGGACAACAGGTGGAAGATGTCAAACTGGCGCTCAAGAAGGCTGAAACCGATGTAACGACATTGAAAAAACAGCTCGATTTTGCTGAAATCAAGGCACCCATCCAGGGAACCATTACACGGCGTGCAATTGAGAAAGGGTCCCTGGTCATGCCGGGATCACCGGTTGTTGACATTGTTGATGTAAGCCGGTTGAAGTTTTTGGCAAACGTGGCCGAATCAGAAGTGGTCCATATCCGCAAGGGGCAGCAAATTCCGATCACCTCGACGCTCTATCCCGGAAACGTTTACAAGGGTGTGGTGGTTTCTGTTGGTGTTAAAGCCGATGATGCCCGTCGCTTTCCTGTAGAAATAGAGATGGTAAATGATCCATCCAATCCCTTAAAGGCCGGCATGTTTGGTACAGCGGCCTTTGAATCGGGAGCCACACACGAAACGATATTGATTCCCAGGAATGCAATCGTTGGCAGCATTAAAAGCCCGAAAGTGTATGTGGTGGAAAACAACAAATCGGTTGCCCGCGAAATCCGTATCGGGGCATCCAATGACCGGGAAGTAGAGGTGCTGGACGGGTTGAAGGTTGGAGAGCTTGTAGTCATCTCGGGCCAGATCAACCTGGATAACAATGTAACCGTTCGGGTTGTCAATAACAAGTAAATACAGCGGCCATGAGTATTACCGAACTTGCCATCAAACGTCCCACGCTCATCGTGGTGATTTTCGCCGTGTTGTCCTTCCTTGGCGTAATAAGCTATTTTTCACTTAACTACGAACTTTTTCCAAAATATTCCCAGCCGGTACTTGTCATCGTTACCCCCTATCCCGGTGCATCACCCCCGGAGGTTGAGAATTCAGTGACCAAAAAGGTTGAGGATGCCATCTCATCCCTGGAGGATATTGACAACATCCAAAGCACATCCACAGAAGGGAATTCGGTTGTGGTGGTTATTTTCAAAACCTCAGCCGACATGAACAGAGCGCTCGAAAATGCCACACGGAAAGTGGCCAACATTGAGTATCTGCTTCCGAAAGATGTGCGAAAGCCGATCATCAGCAATTTCAGCATGGATGATATTCCCATCATGCGGCTGGGTATTACCTCGAAAATTCCTTCCACAGAATTGTACGACCTGGTGAAAAACAAGATCAAACCAATGATCTCCACCGTCAATGGGATTTCACAGGTTGATATCATAGGTGGTGAGGAGCGAGAGATTCGCATCAATGTTGACAATGAGAAACTTAAATCATATCACCTGTCCATTCTCCAGGTAACCCAGGCAATTCAGTCGGCCAATATGGAATTCCCCACCGGGAAAATCAAAGACCAGGGCCAGGAGGTAATTATCCGCCTCTCGGGAAAATTTATGGCCCTCGACGATCTGAAAAACCTGGTGGTCAGCACCAGGAACGATGGGAGCCCCGTACGGCTTGAAGATCTGGCAGAAATCCAGGACGCAAAAAAAGAGACCACCAGCATCAACCGTTTCAACGGGGAAACTTCCCTGGGGTTGCTCATATTCAAACAACCCGATGGCAATGAGGTGGATATATCCAAAAAGGTACGCGAAGCCATTGTGCATATTGAAGAGATTTACAAACCGCAACAGGTCAAATTCGCCATCGCCAACGATACCTCCGAGTTTACCCTGGTCTCGGCCAATGCGGTGATGAAGGATCTGTTGCTGGCGATATGCCTGGTTGCACTGGTCATGCTTGTATTCCTGCACAGCATCCGCAACTCCTTCATCGTGATGGTGGCCATTCCGGCTTCCCTGATTTCGACCTTCACCGCCATGTACCTGCTTAATTTTTCACTCAACATCATATCGCTGATCGCCATGTCGCTGGTTATCGGTATCCTGGTGGATGACTCCATTGTGGTACTTGAAAACATTTACCGGCACATGGAGAAGGGGAAGGAGCGCCGGAAAGCTTCCATCGATGGCCGCAACGAGATCAGCTATACCGCATTGTCGATCACGATGGTTGATGTGGTGGTATTCCTCCCGATCGCTGTGATCTCCAGCATGATCTCAGGGCTTCTCCGCCAGTTTACACTGGTGGTGGTTTTCGCAACATTGCTGAGCCTTTTTGTTTCATTTACCATCACACCCCTGCTTGCCTCACGGATGGCAAAACATACCCATTTCAGAAAAGGCAGCCTGATGGAACGTATCATCTCCGGTTTTGAAAGGAGTCTGACATCATTCACGGAAGGATATTCAAAGGTGATTATATGGTCGCTCCATCATAAGATCATTGTCCTTGTCGGGACGACCATTTTGTTTTTTGGCTCTTTATCCCTGGTGATCGGTGGTTTTATTGGCAGTGAGTTCGTGAGCCTTGGCGACAGGGGGGAGATCATCATTCAGGTGGAATTGCCAAAAAATGCCAGCATACACCAAACCAACCAGGTTACCCTGCAGGCCGAAAAATACCTGCTGAAGCAGCCGGAGGTTGTAAGTGTGTTCACATCTGTCGGAAGTTCCACAAGTTTCTTTGAAGCAGGCGGAAGTGCATACAAATCGGAAATTCATGTAAAAATGGTTGAGAAAGAGAAACGGAAAATCACTTCCGAAATATTTGCCATTAACATGAAAAAGGATTTGATGAACCTGATCCCGGGAACAAAAGTTCGTTCCAACATTGTTTCCCTGATGGGTACCTCCGATATGGATCCCATCCAGGTCGTGATGAGCGGTCCCGACATCGACACCCTCACCATCTGGTCTGAAAAGGTGATGACCGAAATGAAAAAAGTTCCGGGTACTTATGAAGTTAAATTATCGGTTGAGGCAGGAAACCCTGAAGTGGATGTGAGGATTGATAAAGACAAGATGGCAACCCTCGGCCTGTCGACGGCCATGGTGGGTATGACGCTGCAAAACGCCTTCAGCGGAAACAACGATGCGAAATACCGCACTGGCGACAATGAATATGACATCAATGTGGTGATGGACCAACTCGACCGCAACAGCATCAATGACATTTCGGGGTTGTCGTTTGTGAATGACAAAGGGCAGAGCATCCGGTTGAACCAGTTTGCTGTCATCCGGCCATCCAGCGGCACCACCATGCTGCAACGATATAACCGGGTGCCTTCGGTTACGGTGCAGTGCCAGGTAATTGGCCGTCCGGTGGGATCGGTAGGGGAGGATGTGATGAAAACGGTGAACAATATGAAGCTCCCCAAAGAGATTGTGATCATTCCCGAGGGTGATATGAAATACCAGACAGAGGCGTTTGGCAGCATGGGGATTGCCTTTCTTGCTTCGATCCTCTTCGTTTACCTGATCATGGTGGCACTGTATGATTCTTACATCTATCCCTTTGTGGTACTTTTTTCAATTCCACTGGCTATTATCGGGGCTTTGCTGGCTCTTGGTCTGACCATGCAGTCGCTCACTATTTTCTCCATCCTCGGAATGATCATGCTGGTCGGGTTGGTGGGAAAGAATGCGATTTTGCTCGTCGACTTCACCAACCAGTCGAAGGCGGAGGGCCTTAATACTTTTGATGCCCTCATCCTGGCCGGTAAAGTGCGCATGCGCCCTATCCTGATGACCACCTTCTCGATGATTTTCGGCATGTTGCCCATTGCACTCGCCACGGGTGCAGGGTCGGAATGGAAGAATGGAATGGCCTGGGCGCTTATCGGCGGGCTTACCAGTTCCCTTTTCCTCACTTTGATTGTGGTGCCTGTGGTATATTTCATGGTTGATAAACTGAAGGAAAAGTTCACCAGGCGTACCGTTTCTGTGGCAGAACCTACCGTTTAATAAACACAGGCTACCGTTTGCTCATTCCCGCAGGAAAGTGTATTTTTATCATGGCAATTTTGAAACCATGAAACAGTACACAGCTATTATCATTGACGATGAGCGCAATGTTCGGGAAGCGCTGGAACATCTTCTCCGAAAACATTGTCCTTTGATACACCTTAACGGTATGGCTGCATCTGCGGAAGAAGGACGGGAACTCCTGAAACTCAATCAGGTTGATTTTATCTTTCTCGACATCAGGATGCCGAAGGAAGATGGGTTTACCTTCCTGAAATCGATACCTGCCGAAAAATACGGGGTTATATTTACCACGGCTTATGAGGAATATGCATTGCAGGCGCTTAAAGCCAATGCCATCGATTACCTGCTCAAGCCCATCAACCAGATTGAATTGTTAGAAGCAGTTGAAAAAGCCGTTCAATTTCATGAGCTCAGGCTGGCAAAATCGGAAATGCTCAATGTTTACAAGGAATCGCTCGACAACCTGCCTGAAAAAATCCATTCTGAACACAAACCTATTGAAAAAATAACGGTTGCAGAGCAGTTTGGTTTCAGAATGGTAAAGGTGGCCGATATCATGTACCTTCAGGCCGACAGCAACTACACCATCATCCATTTGTCGGGACTGAATAAGATCGTTGCCACCCGGACGCTGAGCGATTTTGAGAAACTGCTCGACCCCCCGGTATTTTTCCGGATACATAAATCGACCATCATCAACATGAACCATTTACGGGCTTATTCAAGCTATGAAGGAAACTTTGCCGAATTGCAGGATGGAACACAGTTAAGTATCTCGCGGCGAAACCTGAACGAATTCAGGGAAGCAGTCAAACTATTCTCAAAATCACTCGAATAATGTGATGGGCCGGATATATTCTTTTATGATCATCCTTTTGCTTGCTGGTTCAGAATTGCCGGCGCAAAATCCTTATATCCAGCACTTCACCACCCAGGACGGTCTTCCCTCCAATACAGTGTATTACATTTACCAGGACAGCAAGAAATTTATCTGGTTTGCCACCGATGCCGGGGTTTCGCGGTATGATGGAACTTCCTTTGTGAATTTCCGCAAGAAAGACGGATTGTCGAGCAATGAGGTGATCAAAATAAAGGAAGATTCGTTTGGGAGGATCTGGTTCTTTAATTACAACACTGCCATGGATTTCTTTTACCACGAAAAGATTTATAACGCACAAAACACACCTTTTCTAAAGGCATTTGAGGGGGAAGATTATTTTATTGATTTTTATCAGGATCCAAACTTGTCGGTTAATTTCTTTAACAAAAGAAATAGCATTTTTGTTTTGAATACAGAAAACAAAGTTTCCAGATTCATTGTTGAAAGAAAACGGTGGCTTGAGTTTTTGAAAAAAAATCCATTTCGTGACGGGGTTTCAAAATTTCTGAGTAAGGAGGCAAACGACACCTTTATAGTCTGGACAGAGTCAGGGATCGTAAGATTTAATGCCCGTACCCAAAAATATTCAGTGGTTTGCGATACAATTAAAATCAATGGCGTTTTCCCATCAGGGGATGAGAGTTATTATATAGCTACCTCTGATCATACAATTTTATTTATTGTACACGGAACCGTGATGAAGTCATTTCAATTTCCCTATAAGTTTCCACTCACTCAGGA
Organism: uncultured Bacteroidales bacterium; assembly: GCA_903875045.1. Classification (GTDB taxonomy): domain Bacteria; phylum Bacteroidota; class Bacteroidia; order Bacteroidales; family FEN-979; genus CAIVAT01. Next base: position 4,531 of record CAIQUS010000097.1, on the reverse strand, counting down.
AAAGATTAAGTCGGTAATGAGAGACCATGACATGGGTATCTGGGTTGTTACATTTGATGAGGGGGTGTTTTACAGATCGGGCGAAGGAAACATACAGCATTTTGATATCAAGGAGGGACAATCTGTCATACAGGACCATGAAAATAATATCTGGATCAGTTCCATGAGAGAAGGTGTTTTTATGATCAGCCCTTTTCTTTTTTCTCACAAACATTATGAGTCAGGTTTATTTCAGGACCTGGGAATTTTGGCCATGGGCAACGCAGTTGATAAAGGGGTCTGGTTGACCAACGGAAAATCAATTTTCCTTCTGAAAAACAACATACAATACACATTGATGCTTAAAAATGAAATGTATGCTTTCAATTCGGTTTATCAAGTCAACAACACCAGTTTACTGGTAGGGGAGAAGAGTTTCTATTTTAATTTGATTAACGGTATCCGGTTAGAAGAAGCAAACAGGCAATTGCATTTTAACTCCATAAGTAATGTCAGGGTTCATTTTAAGCAATTCAATTTCAACAATAACCGAACAGAAATGTGTTCCTATACCGGTTCGTCGGCATTTGTTTTTAATCTCGATAAAATGTTTGCCGATTTCAATGAAATCTTTGTAGGGGAGCGGGTTTATAACGCATTTTATGATGTACATAATGACCTGGTGATTAACGCAAGAAAAAATTATATTTACAGAAATAGAAACCTTTTGCCATATCCGGAACTCTCGAGGTTTGAAAATAAAATAATTACCGACCATCTTACGCTGAACGATTCAACAGAATTATATAATGTGGAGGGCGACAGTATCTATCTTTTCAACAAGAACACTTTTTATAATCTGTCGGATGCCTTTGGTGTTCCGATTGACCTGCAGATAAGAAGTATCATTTATCATAAACCCAAATTGTTCCTGGGCACTTCGGGCAATGTGTACTGGTGTGATAATCCCATGAATGTAATACCCTACAAAAAGGTAAAACTTCATCTCCTGGATATCAATTTCAGGAATATTCATGATTTACTGCTTAGCAACGATTCGTTGTACGTTGCCTCGGACGATGGTTTAACAGTTATTCCGGAGGCTTTGATCGGAAAAGGTACCGCACATATTCCAATTCCCTACATCAGGACCGCCTTTATAAACGATCAGGAGTTTTCCCCCGGCGACAGTGGATTCAGTGGCAGGGGTAACACGAAAATCGCATTTTCATTCGGTTGCATTCATTACTCTTCCACCCCGGTTTTATACGCATACAAACTTCAGGGGCTGGACACTGCCTGGACAGCGGTAACCGCCAGCAATGTGGTTTATCAGCGGTTGCTTTCCGGGAATTATACTTTTATGCTGAAGGTGCGGAAATCCACCTCTGAATGGAGTGAAGTGGTTGAATATCCTGTACAGATCAAGGCATCCATCTGGCAGCATCCGCTTTTTTTTGTATTCCTGGCGATCATAGCATTGGTCGTGATTGCCCTGTTCATCATTCGGCGAAAGAACCTGCAGATGAAACACAGGGAACTGGATCATCATCTGGTTACCCTTGAACTGAAAGCGCTGCAATCGATGATGAACCCCCATTTCATCTTCAATGCATTGGGGTCAATCCAGAACTTCCTGTTTCAGAATAAGAACGATGAAGCTGGGCTCTATCTTTCTCAATTTGCCAGGCTGATCAGGCAAAATATGAATGCCCTCAATGAAGCCATGATCAATCTCGATGAAGAGGTTGACCGGTTAAAAAATTATCTTGATCTCGAGCGGTTGCGCATGGAAAATAAATTTGACTACCGGATTGAACCTGATGAACATTTTGAGCCTGAAGATATACGAATCCCTTCCATGATCATCCAGCCATTTGTTGAAAATTCGATTTGGCATGGCATTTCCACCCTTGACGGAAAAGGCTTGATATGCATAACTTTTGCACGACAGGATGAGAATATGTTGAAAGTAATTATTGAAGATAACGGGATTGGTATCAAAAAAGCACAGGCAACGCAGTCGAAAGACGGAAAGCATCTTAAACTGGGTATGGAAATGACCCGCAAACGACTTGAACTTTTAGGCCGAAAATATAATGTAAAGACCTGTGTTGAATTCTCTGACATCCATTCCGGCAGTGCCAATCCGGGAACAAGAGTTTTATTGATCATCCCTTTTTCAGATACAGCATCCAGGGAATAACTGATTAAAAAACCGTGCCTTAAATAACATCGTCAGGTGTCATTTTTTCCGTTTATACTCAAAAGCCAACCGTTTACTCATTCACAGATACCGTTCACTCAACGGGCCTGCCTGTTTGTTTTGATTGCCTTAATATTGTCCATACAAATATAAATACCATGCAAAATGAAAAGACAATCTGCTTTATTTAGCTATTCAGTCTGGCTTGTGTTATTCACCCTGGTTTTGGTGCAGTCGAATACTACCAGCGCACAGTTCGCCAATCCGAACATTGTTTGTTACGGCGACCCGATCAACTTGTTTTGCGGAGGTGTTCCTGGTTGTGGTGTTCAGGGGGCCTCGTACTATTGGTCCGACCCGGGTGGCACGTGGACTTCGACTGTTATGGATCCTGTCATTCCCCCCGGACCTGATTGTAAAACAGGTAATTACTACCTCAGTATCATGTATCCTCCGGGTTTGATGTTTTCCGGTTATGCGAATGTATATGTAATGCAAATTATACTTACAGAAACCATCATCCAGGCGAGTTGTTCTCCAGGGAATGATGGTAGTATCATCGTACAACCTGTTACGGGCGGAACCCCGCCTTATACCTACCGTTGGAACAACGGACCCCAAACTTATTATATTACTGGTCTTTCGGCGGGAACTTATACTGTTACAGTATCAGATATGATGGGCTGCAAGACCATTGAAAGCTGGAAGATTGCCAGCAACCTTTCGATTGCCGGAACACTTCATCCCGAAAGTTGTTCCCCGGGCAATGATGCCTGGCTCGACCTTTCGGTTTCAGGGGGGTGTACACCGTTTATTTACGACTGGAGTACCGGAGCCCATACGCAGGATATTTCTAACCTGACCTGCGGAAACACATACACCGTTACTGTTACAGACGGTTCGTTTAGTACAGTAACGGCAAGTTGGATGTATCAAGATGTCATTTTGCATGCTGCGGTAACGCAGGCGTATGGCAGTACCGGTTGCAGCACCGGAGCCATTGACCTTACCGTTTCATGTGGCACACAACCCTATAATTACCGTTGGTCAACCAACGAAACAACCGAAGACATATCTGGTTTGAGTGCGGGGACCTATTGTGTTACCGTGACCGATCATAATAGTATCAGCAGGATCTGTTGCTATGTAGTACCCGGGGGGAATTCCAATATTGTTTGTTATGGCGACCCGATCTACCTCTATTGTTGCGGCCAGCCCGGATGCGGGGTGGCCGGAGCCAGTTACTCATGGACAACCACGGCCGGTTCATGGACTTCCACTTTGATGAACCCTGTGATTCCCCCCGGGCCTGATTGCCTGACAGGTAATTACTATCTGAGTATCCAGTATCCTCCGGGATTGATGTTTGCCAATGTAACACATATAACCGTTAAGCAAATTATCCTCACCCCTTCGATCATCCCGATGAGTTGTTCACCCGGGAACGATGCGAGTATTTCTGTCCAGTCTTCTGGAGGTACGCCCCAATATGGTTACCAATGGAATACCGGCAACCAAACCAATGTTATTACCGGGCTTTCAGCCGGAATGTATACCGTAACTGTTACAGACGGGATGGGGTGCACCACCATTGGAAGCTGGCTGATTATCGCCAACCTGACGATTGCCGGTACACTGCATCGTGAAAGTTGCTCACCCGGAGGTGATGCCTGGATCGACCTTTCGGTTTCAGGTGGTTGCACCCCGTTTTACTACGACTGGAGTACCGGAGCCCAAACCCAGGATATTTATAACCTGACCTGCGGAAATACCTACACTGTAACTGTTACAGATGGTTCAAACAACGTTCAAACGGCGAGCTGGCTCTATGAAGACATTTTGCTGGATGCCGTTGTTGTTCCGGTCAATGGCAAAAATGGTTGTAACAGCGGATCGATAGACCTCTCTGTTTCGTGTGGTATCCCGCCCTACAGTTATCTTTGGTCAACAAACGAAACAACAGAAGATATAACTGGTTTAAGTGCGGGAACCTATTGTGTTACAGTGACTGATCAACATAGCGTGAGACGTACCTGTTGTTATGTTGTCAATGGCCCGAATTCCCATTATGTATGTTATGGTGACCCGATCTACTTGTATTGTTGCGGCTTGCCGGGATGCGGTGTTTACGGGGCATCGTACAACTGGACCAACAGCAGTGGATCATGGTCCTCAACACTGCAGAACCCGGTTATTCCTCAGGGTATTGGTTATGGAACCGACAACTTCTACCTCAATATACAATATCCTCCCGCTAATATGTCTGCCGGGGTTTATCATATAGTTCTTCTGCCGCAAATCATCCTGAATGCCATCACAACACCCGTGAGCTGTTCCCCCGGAAAT
>CAIQUS010000096.1 GCA_903875045.1 uncultured Bacteroidales bacterium | reverse complement strand
TGTGGTACTGACAAACTGTGTTATCTCGGCAAATTCGCTGAATGGACCTCCGGGCGGTGGAATATGGAACAATGGTTCAACCACAACATTAAACAACTCGATCATCTGGGGAAATTATGCCACTTCTGCAAATGAAATTTTCGGAACAGTTACCATGAACAATTGTTGCTATGCAAACAACATTCCGGGTGATATCATTGACGCGCCCGTTACAACCGCCTGCATTACCCTTAATCCCGAATACGTGAATGCCGCAACAGGCGATTTCCGCATCGTGGGGATTTCTCCTTGCGCCGATGCTGGCGATAATACCAAAAACAACCTGACAACCGATATACGGGGAACAGGTTTTGGCCGAAAATTGCTAAAAACCGATGCAGCCCAGGCTGGCCCGATTGATATGGGCGCTTACGAATACAAAAATGGCTTTGATCCACCCAACCATTGTGCCAATCCCACAAACGGTGGCGAAATTGAGGCAAATCAAACCATTTGCAGCGGAACTTCACCCGCTGAAATCACAAATAAAACCACACCTACCGGCAATACCGGAACCCTGGAATACAAATGGCAGCACTCGATTCAAGGCAATGTAACAGGTTTTAACGACATAATTCCTGCGGTTACAGCAGATTCTCTTATACCCAACGCACTCTCCGTCACTACATGGTACAAACGCCTTGCAAAAGTTACCTGCGGAAGTACCTGGCTGGAATCAAATGTTATTGAAATTACGGTTGATCCTGTTTCTGTAGGCGGAAACGTAACCGGAGGGACAAATGTCTGCACGGGAAGCAACAGCACATCCCTCAGCCTGGGTGGTTACACCGGCAATATAATCAAATGGCAGATGTCGACCGATAACTGGACTACACCTGTTGATGTTGCAAATACCACCAACGCTTTGCTGGCTTCTGACCTGACTGCCACCACAAAATACCGCGCCATCGTTCAGAGCGGCGTTTGTGAGGCCGACACCTCAGCAGATGCAACCATAACCGTGACCCCGCTATCAACACCATCGGTCAGCATTGCCATTACGAGTGGTTCCAACCCCGTTTGCGCCGGCAATTCAGTTACATTTACTGCAACTCCTGTGAATGGTGGTACGCCCCCGACTTACCTGTGGTACCTGAACGGAAGTCTGATAGCCGGTGGTGTGTCGTATACTTTTATTCCGGTACATGGTGATCAGGTGTATGCAGTCATGGAATCATCATTGCCATGCATAACTGCTGCACAGGTTACCTCAGGAACAGAAACAATGGTTGTGAACGATGCTGTCGCAATTGCCAGTGTGGATATTGCCGCCTATGGGAACCCCGACCATTCAGTTACATACACTGCCAACCCACACAACGGTGGAACACCCACCTATCAGTGGTACAAAAATGGAATTCAGGTTGGAACAGGATCAACCTATACCACCTCACCTGTTTTATCCGATGAAGTATATGTGGTGATGTATTCAAGCCTTACCTGCGTGGTGCCGGTTACATCGCTTTCGTATTGTACGCATTAATACTTTTAAACGGTTATTTACCTCAACGCCGGTCTTGCAGCAGTGCAGGACCGGCTTTTTTTCGGTATCGGC
>CAIQUS010000095.1 GCA_903875045.1 uncultured Bacteroidales bacterium | reverse complement strand
TCAACCCGTGCCCCATTGCACCGGGAACCTCCAACCCGATCTCCCCTGTTACTTTTATGAACGTTACAAACATCCAGCAAACAGTCACCTATTCGGTCACTTCCGCTTATCAGGGTTGTCCGGGGTCAACCACCACCCACGCTGTAACCATCAATCCAAGCCCGACTGTAACCAATTGGCCGCTCGAACAAACACTTTGTTCGGGCAACACAAGCACACCGGTGAATCTCACAGCAACCGTTGTCGGCACAACGTTTACCTGGACAGCTTCCACCAGTGCACCTATCACCGGTTTTGCAACCAGCGGCAGTGACAATATTCCGGCACAAACACTGACCATCCCTGCCGGGATCACAGGTTTTGTTACGTATCACATCATTCCGTCATTTACCGGAGGATCTTCATGCCCGGGTGCACCGACTGATTATAAAATCAATGTGAACCCGCTGCCAACCCCTTCCATCACCGGAAGCATCCTGGTTTGTGAACTGCAACCGAATGTGACCTATTCAACGCTTTCTTTCCCTGGACATTCCTACAACTGGACTGTTACCGGCGCTACGAGTGTTGTCAATGCAAATACAAATGCCGTTACGGTTACATGGGGCCCTTATACAGCCTCTCCCGGAACTGTGAAAGTAACCGAAATCATTGATGCAACGGGATGTCCTCAAACCACTGCACCTTTATCTGTTACATTGCAGCAAAGGCCAATTCCAACCCTTTCCGGTCCTCAGGATGTGTGTAACGGATCCACTGGCAAAATCTATCAAACTGAAGCCGGTATGGCCAACTATGTATGGAATATTACCGGAGGATCCATTACATCCGGTGGAGGAACAGGAAATTCAACTGCCACCGTTACCTGGAATACGCCCGGCAATCAGATGATCGAGGTCAATTACATCAATGCACTCAGTTGCCCTGGGTTTCCTGCCAAACAGCTGCCGGTAACGGTGCACGCACTCCCGGTAACCACCATCACCGAAGGATCAGGTCCGAACTGTGAATCTGCTTCACATTCATACAACGTACCCAATGATCCTCAATGCTCATACTCCTGGTCGGTAACACCCAATGGCCGTGGAATCATCTCATCCGGGCAGGGAACTTATGATGTTACGATCGACTGGCAATCCTTTGGGCCGGCAATTATTGCTGTGACCGGAACCAACAACACAACTACCTGTGTTTCTTCCTCAACTCATTCACTTACCATTCATCCCAAACCTCTTCCATCTTTCACCGCATGTTTTGAAGTAACCACCACTCCCGGGGCTAAAAAATTCACCCTGCGCGGTGCAACACCCCATGTGGGCAGCCAGGGTGTGTATTCCGGTAACAGGGTCAGTTACAATGTCACATCAGGAAATTATGAGTTTGACCCGTTCGGGGCCAGCGCCGGTGCTTATCCGGTACTGTATACATTTACAAACAACTTTGGATGCACCGCCAGCGCAGGGCCGGTGAACATCATCGTACAAAACAGCAGCTTCTACTGTGGCGGTGACCTCACAGATGTCCGCGATGGAAAAACTTATCCAACAGCCATGATTGGCGGAAGGTGCTGGATGACCCGGAACCTTGCCTATGGCACCACCCTGGATCCTCCGACCACACCGCAAACCGATAATTGTATTATCGAAAAGTATTGCCTGGCCTCCGATCCGGCCTGCTCAGCATACGGAGCCCTTTACCAGTGGGATGAACTCATGCGCTACGGATCAACTTCGGCACATCAGGGTATCTGCCCGCCCGAATGGCATGTTCCGTCAGAAGCCGAATGGCAAATACTCATCAACAATATATCAACCGGCGCACCAACCCCCGCTGATGCACTTGCTGCCGGTTTTCTCAAAGATCCACTGCTCAGTCCCGGTTTTTTTGCCTTGCTCGAAGGCATATACTATATTAACAACACCTGGAGCTTCACAACCGGAAATTTAACAGGAACCATGTATTGGACTTCCGGACTAAACACACAGAATCAATCCCTTGCACGTGGAGTAAACATTTACAACCCCAGTGTATCACGATACTGGAGCAGCAGAGGCAATGCATTTTCAGTAAGATGCATGAAAGATTAGCATTGATTTTTTCTGATATTCAGATACGAATTATTTGCTAACTTTATGATCTGAAAACTTTTGCACTTTTTACTTTGAGGAGTTTAATTACAAGTCAACCAATTTGCCAATGAAAATGAAATTTACCGGGAAATCATCATATACGTTTCTCCATATAATCCGGCTCATCTCAATTATTTTCATACTGTCTTTCTCCCCTTTTTCAAAGGTCTCTGCCCAGGCGGAAGAGGAGAATTCAATAAGGCCAACCCATGTTGCACCATTCCAGCAACACTATTACAATATCCCGCCTCATCTTATTGTCAATCATGATTCATCATCCCTGCTTCCAGATTATTCACCCAACAGCCTGGTTACAACCTGCACTAACTCTGACTTCTCTTTGGGAAATTTCACGAGCTGGTTAGGTTGTTATGGAACTTTCAGCGGACCTAATGCACAGGGAAAAATGACATTTTTACCTTGTCAAACCCAGGGATTCAGTGCTTCGCGACATGTGATCATGCCTTCTGGAACCCAGGTATATGATCCATTGATCGGGAGTCCCCTGACCACTGTTTTCCCCGGAGAAACACATTCTGCCAGGCTTGGTGATGCAGGCGGAGGAGGACATGCCGAACAATTGAAATACAATGTGACTGTTGGTCAGGACAACTATCTTTTTGTTTACAGATGGGCATCTGTGCTTGAATCATATAATCATCCGGCTGCCGAGATGCCTCAATTCACCATACAGGTTCAGGATTTATTGGGAAATCCTTTAGGTGGTTCCTGCGGGCTTTACGAGTATGTAGCCCCGGCTTGTCTTCCAAGTGATCCCGGGTGTGTTGTTCCTCCTGAATGGGTTTACAAAAATGCCGGAAGCCCCGCTAACCCAATACATCTGTACTGGCACGACTGGACTACGGTGGCTTTGGATCTTTCGGCATTTCAGGCACTCGGCACCATACAAATTGTATTTACAACCCGTGGTTGTTCTCATAATGCCCACCGGGGATATGCCTATATCTCAACCTATTGCAGCTCCCTTACGATCCAGATTGGACTCTGTTCCGGTGACAACGAGGCTACACTAACAGCTCCTCCGGGATTCACAGAATATCAATGGAGAGGTCCGGGTTACGCCGGCCCCCCTCTTGGTAATACACAATCGATCGTAGTGAACAACCCTCAACCCAACGAAATTTACTATCTTAACCTTACAGCAGTAAATGGATGCACGGTAAATGACCTGAGCCAGGTGATTTCCTATACAACCATCACTTCGGCATTCAATTACAATGTGAATTGTGCAGCACGTCCGAGTTCATTCACCGACATGACCACCATTTCACAAAATCAGGTTGTTGACTGGCATTGGGATTTTGGAGATGCGACACCAATTTTAGAGGGCGTTCAAAACCCTACGCATACTTTTGCTCTTCCCGGGCCACACACCGTGAAATTAGTCTCTTTTTCAACAGAAGGTTGCAAGGATTCTATCACCCATGTGGTTGACATTCCCGTTTTACCTTCCATGACAAATTCACCTGCACTGCAATCACAGTGTAACAATTTACAAACAAACCTCACCCTGATAACCAACGTCCCAGGCTCGTTCTTTACATGGCGGGCCATTCCTAAAACACCCTCAATCACGGGAGGAACCAACAATTTTATTGGTGGTTTTTTAATAAACGATCTGCTTGTCAACACCGGCACTACAGTTGACACCATGATTTATCGCACGGTGGATCATGCGACAGGATTGTGCAATGGTGATTCAATTGATTTTAAAGTTGCCGTTTATCCAACACCGGCAATTTCTAACAGCCCGCTGAGTAAGAGTATCTGTAACAATACATCGACAGGAATCACCCTCACTACCAATGTGACCGGCACTGCTTGCAACTGGATATGTTCAGCCAGTTCACCTGCCCTCACCGGATATTCCGCGAACACGGGAACCCCATCTGCGACAATTAACCAGGTGATTATGAATAGCAGTGTCAACCCTGAAACTGTCGTTTACCACCTTGCCCCTAAAGTATATGGATGCCTGGGTGACAGCGTTTACTTTACCGTGACTGTGCAACCAACATCGATTATTACAAGCGACTCAGTTTTAAACTGGTGCAATAACGTTTCGAACACCTATAACATTCTCAGCAGCAGTACAACTCCGACTCCAACTTATACATGGACCAGGGCGGCGGTAGCAGGAATTACCAACCCGGCAGGATCAGGAATGGGAGCTGCCATCACCGAGACGCTGGTCAATTCAACAACCGAACCGATCGTGGTCACTTATGTGATCACACCAAAGGTTAACACTTGCAACGGAACCGCAAAAAACGTACTGGTAACGGTTAACCCTACTGCGGTTATCACCAGTGCATCTGCAAAAAACTGGTGTAACAACGTATCCAACACATACAACATACTCAGCAGCAGCATCAGCCCTGCTCCGACATACATCTGGACCAGGGCAGTGGTTGCCGGCATCACCAATGCGGCAGGATCTGGCTCCGGAAATTCAATTACCGAAACACTGGTCAGCTCAACCACTGATCCGATCGTGGTTACATATGTCATAACCCCTACGGTTAACAATTGCATCGGAACCCTGAAAAATGTATTGGTAACCGTTAACCCTACAGCGGTTGTTACCAGTGCCTCAGCAGAAAACTGGTGCAGCAATGTTTCGAACACCTACTATATACTCAGCAGCAGCACGATGCCGTCTCCATCCTATACATGGACCAGGGCGGCGGTGGCAGGTATTACCAATGCAGCAGGATCAGGTACAGGCAGTTCCATTACCGAAACACTCATCAACTCAACAACGGAGCCTGTCGTAGTAACTTATGCGATCACTCCGTCTGTCAACGGTTGTGATGGTACCCTGAAAAATATTTCTGTTACAGTCAACCCTATAGCCGTTATTACCAGTGCGTCAATTGCAAACTGGTGTAACAATGTACCAAACACCTATTCCATATTAAGCAGCAGCACCACCCCGACACCATCCTATTCATGGACAAGGGCCTCTGTACCGGGTATCACACCGGCAACAGGTTCCGGTACCGGAGCTGACATTACGGAAACCCTTGTTAATTCAACTTCCGATCCGGTTCTTGTCAATTATGTGATTATACCCACTGTCAATAATTGTGCAGGCACTTCAAAGACATTAACAGTCACCGTGAACCCAACAGCATTAATTACCAGCCCTGTAACTGCAAACTGGTGCAAC
>CAIQUS010000094.1 GCA_903875045.1 uncultured Bacteroidales bacterium | reverse complement strand
GTTTGTTTATCAACTTTTAAAATAATATTTGTTAGTATGTGCTGGATTTCAAAAAGTCAAAATTTCAACTTCAAATCACCCTGTTCATTACTGCAAATAAATGTTAATAACGCTTATTTTTTAACCACTGATTAGTTACAAATTATTTAATCCCCACCATCAGGTTGCATGCTATAAAATGGAAAAAACAAGTGATCATGGTTTGATTATGGCGGGTTTTACAACCCGTCTTGACCCTGAGAATTATGATGTATTTTTCACAAAGCTCAATGTTTGCGGCGAAAAAGAATGGTGTAAAATATTTTCTACTCCCGGAAACACAGACTTTGGGCTTAAGATCATACAAATACCCGATGGATATGTTGCCCTGGTAAAATATTTTCAGGACTGGGAAAACAAAAGAATATGGTAGTTTAAACTGGATGAAACCGGTAACCCGATATGGCAAAAATTGTATGCACAATCTGACCCAAACATCATCAATGAGGAGTGCAGAGACTTTATGGTAACTTCCGACGGGGGTTACCTGATCACCGGTGATTGTTACTATTATGATTCTGTTTTATCAATCTGGCGGCTCAGGCCACTGATGATCAAAACGGATGCGGATGGCAACGAGCAGTGGAATTTAATTTATGGGTTAAATTCAGGCTACCGTGGCGATGTGGCCCAAAACCCCGCAGAGAATTCCTCCGGTCAATTTTATTGCAGCGCCCGCCATTTCAGAGATTCAATCCCGTATGGTGATTCACCAAGTTTTCTAAAATTTGATTCAGCCGGAAACGAGGTTTATTACAGGGATTTGATTGACAGTACCCAATTAGGCATGTCGAACACCCTCGATTTTATCAACGACTCGGTCATGCTGATTGCCGGGGGATGGAGTCATCACACAAATATCAGTGATTCAAACGGCATTATCAAAACGGATACATTGGGCAATGTAATCAAAACAAGGAGCCTGCTGACAAATGTGGTCAATACGTTTCGATCGGCTGTTGTAACCGAAGATCATAAATACCTCGTTACCGGCGGGTTTTCTGTTAATGGTACCAATACCCACATCTATCTGTTTAAATTGAATTTCAACCTTGATTTTGACAGCATTTATACGATGCCCAGGGTGTACGACAGCCTTTGCCCACACCCTATCGTATCAGACACCACCGATCTGGATGATTGCGGGGTGGTTACCGCTATCAGGGAACCGGAAGAATATGAAAAAGAGGCCCGGTTGCTGGTTTACCCCAATCCCGCCACTGGTCATGTCACCGTAGAAATGCCACAGATGCTTATCAGAAAAAGCTCAGGCCAGGGCATGACCACCACCACCATCTACCATCAATGGGACAAAATCCGTCTGGATGTTTTCAACCTCTCCGGCAAGCTGATGTTTTCGCAGGATGTGGTTCATGATCAAACCCGAATCCAAATAATCACCTCCGGCTGGCCACAGGGAATGTACATGGCAAGAATTGTATTTTTGAATGAGGTAGTGGCAGGCGCAAGGGTGATCGTTCAGGGTCAGTGAAACACACGGGCCTGGAGCAGTTGAGTAAGTTTTATGAAAAGAAAAGATAAAGGACAAATATATTTTTTATGAAAAACATCATCATGATCACCCTGTCATGCCTGATTGGCCTTGCCGCCTTAGCACAACGCCCTCAGGTTAATAAAAACATTTACACCAGGAACTGCCGGATGGAACAGGCTGTTACGAGGGAACCCGTTGAAAAGGTAAGTGTTTCGCCTGTCGTATCCAGACACCGGGGGTTGAAAAGCGGCGACAATTCTAATATCGTAACCGTGCTCGACCTGGGTACTTCAGCCAATGTGCTGGGATATTCCGGCGGAACCCGAACCATGCTGTGGGCCGCAACAACTTCGCCAACCTGTCCGTGAGCGGCTTTGGCGGCTACAGTTACGGCACCGCCAACCTGGCCGACCATGCCGATACCACCAAACACCTGCGATGGTACAATGCCCATCCCTATACCTACATCCCCGATGGCTTTACGATCTCCAAAACCGGTATTGCCCATGTTGTTGACCGGGATATGAATGTTCAATCCGGTACGCCTGTATATCAGGACAGCATCATCTATGGTATGGAGAAGAGGTGAAGAATCGGGGATAATGTTAAAGTTCCAGTGGCTGAATTTTTCCATAACCGATCCGTTTTGCAATAATCAGGATTTCATCCTTTTTATCTAAGAGATTGCACCGGGCCAATGCCGTTTTTGGATTGGTTATTTTAAAGTAGGCCACCAGGGATAAATTCTCAGCCCTGATCTGAATGTAATCAGGGATTTTTCCGGCACCTTTTATCTTAAGGATATACATTTTTATTGAATTTTTTCCGGTAGGAGAATACCTTCAATCTTCTGATAATCAGGTTCCTCTTTCAATGAAATAAATTCAACTGACAAATCATCGATATAGAGTTTATACAATGGCGAAGGATTATAGAAATACACTTTCACCGTGCCATCAGCGGGCATTTCCCTTGGGACATACCAGGCAACCTCGATGGGGGTCCAAACGTCGACCGGAATATATTTTTCCAGAATGAACTGGTTGTAACTGAGGCTTTTGGTGTTTGATTGATAATCAACAACCAGTGTAGCCTCGGTCGGCTCCTTCGGGGCCAGGACCCATGCTTTGATCAGGATGAGGCGATTGCCAGTATGGTATTGCTTACTGAGGGCGGTTTCAAGGCCGACGCTGTATGGAATCTTTTTATCAGCTTTCGACGACCAATTTCCCAAATGGAAGATCGTATCATTGCGGGTGCCGGGGTTCATCCATTCGGTTCCTTTGTCGGTTTCCATATCATTGGATAAGGTAGATACAGATACGATACTTTCACTGGGAATGTAAGCCTTTGCTTTTTGTGTCAGGCTGAAAAATGAGCCCTGATAGATGGCCCCGGTAATGTTAAAGGGGGGAAATATCCATTTGGCATGTTGATAGAATTGCACCAGGTTTAGCGAAACCAGGAGGATGAGGAGGGCTGAAAATAATCGTTTTTTTGCGGTTGTTTGAAGATAATTGAAAAGAAAAAGCAGCAGCAATGCTACAACGACATAGATGTCTATAAAAATGCGCTGACCGCATTTGGATGCATAATACCATACCCACCAGCATGATACGACATAAATGAAGGTTAATAAAAAGCCTGCCAACCAGTAAAATCTGTACTTGTCATGTCTGTAAAGCCAGGCGAAGCCAAAAATCGAAACAAGGGCTGCAGGGGTATAAAGAAACCATCCACGGTTAAAACTGAACAGAATATTCAGCATATTGGGATGAAAGAAATTGAGTTTTTCGTCGCCATAAGTGTAAACCAGGAATTTTCCGGTCTGCAGGTACCATAAAACGACAGGGACAGCAAGTAATATCAGCGCCTGAATGAACCCACGGATGAGTGTTTTTTTCTCAGAAATGACTATTTGGAAGGTTTGCTTAAGCGTTTCAGAACTTCCTGCAATGAATGGGACCAGGAGCAGGATCAAGGCGTTGGTGGGACGGATCAGGATGATAAGGGTGTACAGAAGCAACGACTTTACGAACCATTTTGGCTTGTAATCGTGAAAAAGTTTATAAGTGGTTAATACAAATCCGGTAATCAGTGCAAAAGAATAAACATGTGTCATGGAGGGTTCAACAACGGTGAAAAAGATCAGGTTGGTACCAAGGGCAATGACAACGGTTATAAATGCAGCAATCCGGTCGTTTGATCCAAACTGTTTCAATAGCTTTTGCAACCACCGGGCGCCAAGCCAGAGAAAAAGCAATGCCGACATGGCAATTGAATACTGATAGGGTAGGGAGTAACCATCTCTGGGATAGATCTCAAGCCAGGCCATGAGATGTCCGAATAAGAAAAATGGAAGCCAGAGAATAGCCATTCCCGGGAAATACTTGTTGACTTTTTTTGTTCCTGCATCATTTCTGAACTCTTTGAATACTGATCTGTTTGCTGGATAGTACTGTGATTCATATTGTTCTACAAACTTAAATTGCAGGTCATGGTAGATAAAAATGGCGGGAAGGTAGGCATAGTAACCCTTGCCATCACTGTTGATCACCCGGTCCCAATTCTTCTCCGGGGTCTTAAATCCCAGGAAAATAAATATATAGACCAATAAAATGATCTCGGGGGTGTATTTGTAAACGTACTTCATCTGCCTGAACTATTTGGTACTGCGTTGGCGCAATGCTTCAAACAGGATCACACCTGTGGCAACTGAAACATTGAGCGATTCGATTTCTCCTAAAAGAGGGATCCGGATAACCTGATCGGTTAGTTTCAGATATTCCTCCGATATACCTTCCCCCTCCGATCCCATGATCAAAGCCATTGGCCGGTTGAAATCGACTGCAGTGTAATCCAGGTCTGATTTTTCAGTGGCAGCAAGGATGGTTAATCCACTGTTTTTCAAGAACTGGATAGTCTCTTTTACATTCTGTGCGCGAACAACCGGGAGTTTATACAATGCACCAGCGGAGGTTTTAATGGCATCGGAGTTTATTTGTGCCGACCCGCGGGCAGGGATGATGAGACCATCAACCCCGGCGCATTCGGCAGTTCGGGCGATTGAGCCGACGTTACGGACATCCGTTACACGGTCGAGAATAATAAAACATGGCATCCGGCCTTGTTCAAAGGCAAAAGGGACCAGATCTTCGATCAACTGGTAGGTGATCTCCGAAACATAAGAAATCACCCCCTGGTGGTTTTGCCGCGACAACCGGTTGAGCTTTTCAATCGGGACAAACTGGTATGGAATTTCCAATTCCTTGATCAGGTTGAACATTTCATGGAAACCTTCTCCACGCAATCCGTTTTGAAGAAAGATCTTCTCCAGTTCTTTTCCTGCCTTGATGGCCTCAACAGTTGGCCGTATACCGTAAATGTAAGTTTCTTTCTTCATCTTTCCCTGTTCAAAATTCGTTATTCGTTATTCGTTATTCAATATTCAATATTCCTTTACCGAATCCTCCTCTGCACTTTCCAGCAAAGGTTTCGGAATCTCTTTTCCAGCCTTAGCCCCCAGCAATTTGATGTTTTCCACCCGCCGGATCAGGTTTCCCTTTCCCGTTGAAAGTTTGTTCATGGAGGAATCATAAACCTTGCGTGTTGCATCGATTTTGGTGCCGATATCCTGCAGGTCTTCGAGAAACCCCGTAAACTTGTCATATAACTCGCCGCTCTGCCGGGCAATTTCGATTGCATTTTTATTCTGGTATTCAACCCGCCATAAATTGGCGATCATGCGCAAGGCAGCAATCAGGTTTGTCGGGCTTATAAGCAGGATACGACGGTCGTACGCCCAGTTCCAAAGGTTGGCGTCGTGTTGCATGGCCAGCATGTAGGCTGGTTCGATGGGCATGAACAGCATGACAAAATCAAGGCTTTTCAATGCGTAAATATCCTGGTAATTTTTACTGCTGAGGTCGGAAATGTGGTTTTTTACCGATAACAGGTGGTCACGGGCAGCAAGATCCTGTTCCTCTTTTGTTTCGGATGATGCGAAACGTTCATAAGCCAGAAGCGATACTTTTGAATCGATCACCACATTGCGTTCGCCGGGGTATGCAACGACCACATCAGGCTGCATCCGTTTCCCGTGTTCGTTGGTATAGGATTGCTGAATGAAAAATTCGCGGCCAAGTGTCAGTCCAGATTTTTCAAGGATGCTTTCGAGGATAATCTCTCCCCAGTTGCCACGGGTTTTTGCCTGTCCTTTCAGTGCATTGGTGAGGTTGCTGGCCTCTTTGCTGATTTGCTGATTGAGTTCGGATAAATTTTTAATTTCCCTTTCAAGGGAAAACCGCTGCTTTGATTCCTTATCATAAGTTTCTTCCACTTTCTTCTCAAAATCGCGGATTTTCTCACCCAGGGGTTTCAGGATTTCATCCAGTTTGAGTTTGTTTTGTTCTGTGAACTTCTGAGTTTTTTCTTCGAGAATTTCGTTGGCCAGATTTTTAAATTCAATGCGGAATTTATCCTGAAGCTTTTCGATATCGGATTTTTGCTCTTCCAGTTTATTCTGAAGATTGCTGTATTCAGCAGTACTGGTTGATAGTTTATTGTTCAGCCCGAGGATGGCTGCATCTTTATCCTTGATCTGAGTCGTGGTGTTATCCAGTTGATTTTGCAACATTCTGGCCCGTTCTTCGACCGTACTTTTTTCCATGTTCAGCAACTCAATTTGTTTTTGTAATTGAATTACCTCACCGGCAACCTCGCTCGACCGGGTTTTTCCAAGTCTGAAGAAAAGTATAAGGAAGCCAGTGATGAAAACAAATCCGATGGTGACAAGAAGAATTTCTGACATGAGCCAACCTGCTTTAAAATACAAAAGTAGGTTATTTTACTCAAACTTAACTTCGATGAAAACCGGAAAATGGTCTGATGCATACCTTGCTTCCCTCGATTCCCGTAAAACAAAATAATTCTGCAGGATGATCCCTTTTTTAGATGTGAATATAAAATCGATCCGTTCCGTAGCCGGTTTGGTGGCTTCGAAACCATTGAATGTTCCTTCGGGCCCCATTGACATGCTTTTCTCGGCAATTTTTGAGTCGGAAAATTGTTCAGTGATCATTTTAAAGGGTTCACTTTCAGGTGTTGAGTTAAAATCTCCCATCAGGATGACAGGGTATTCCGGTTGATTCAGTTTTTTAATTTTCTGCAGGATTAAAGAAGCACTGTTTTTCCTGGCCTGTACACCGATGTGGTCAAGGTGGGTGTTGAACACCCAGAATTTCCGACCCGTTGAAATAATCTGAAAAAGGCCATAGCTGCATATTCGCATACAGGCTGCATCCCAGCCCATCGTAGGTTTTTGTGGAGTGGGTGAAAGCCAGAAGGTAGATTGTTTCAATATCCTGATTTTTTTGGCATTGAAAAACAAAGCACTGAATTCTCCTTTTGTTTTACCATCCTCGCGGCCCACCCCTGTATGACGATAATCGGAAAACACACTATCAAGATATTTGATTTGGGAAATCAGCCCCTCCTGGATACCGAACACATCAGGGTTTGCCTGTTTAACCTGTTCGCAAAGCCATGCACGGCGGTTGGTCCATGCGTTCGCTCCATCTGCGGGGTTATCGAATCTGAGGTTATAGGTTAGAAATTTAACCGTCTGGCTGTTAACAGAGATTGTCAATAAAACCAGGGCAATGAGAATGACTGATTTGCGAAGGGACATTGTGTTGCTTTTATCAGTCAAAGGTATAAATTAATTCAGGATTTGACGGTGATTGTCTGTCAATAAGGGCACATCTCCTTCAACAGTAATATGTCGGTTACTCATCGCTCGTAATTCGTAAATTTGCAACCATGATTCATATAGGCATCCTCTCCGACACCCACGGTTTTGTTCATCCCCGCGTTCTTGATTTTTTCAAAGATGTGGATGAAATCTGGCATGCCGGAGATATGGGAGATGTTGGGATCGCCAGCCGGTTGAAAAATATCAAGCCTTTAAGGGCTGTTTATGGAAATATTGATGGCCAGGATGTACGCATCGAATATCCAGTGGTACAACTGTTTCATCTGGAGAAAGTTAAGGTTTTGATGACACACATCGGAGGATATCCCGGACGTTATGAACCAAAAATCAGATTATTGATTGAACAGGAGAAACCAAAGCTATTTGTATGCGGTCATTCACACATTCTGAAGGTCATGTATGATAAAAAGCATGAACTTTTGCATATAAACCCCGGTTCAGCAGGAAAATATGGCATCCACAAATCAATAACGGCGATAAGATTGATCATTGAAGGCAACAACATGCGTGATCTGGAAGTTTTGGATATTCCCAGATGATACGGAAATTGGAAATTGGAAATTGGAAAATAGAAATTGGAAAATAGAAATTGGAAAATAGAAATTGGAAATTGGAAATTGGAAAATTGGAAAATTGGTTTTATCGATGCTGACTATCAGCCAAATCGTAAATCGTAAATCGTAAATCCCAAATTACCTTAGTCTGTCTGCCGATTTCACGAGCGCTTCATCCTTTTTAATCGCCATATTGGCTAAAATCAAAAACAGAATTGACACAAGCGGAAGAGCCATCCCGGTGAAATTGTAGTCGGGTTCTATACGGGTCATTGCGGTTATTTTGGTATCATAAAAGAAGAAAATCACCATAACCAGCACAATATTGGTCAGCATATTGAAGGTGCAGAGCCTGATTTGCAGCGGTCGGTTTTTGAAGAGCAGGATTGTGGAGATTGTGAAGATAAACGATGCAACGACAAGGAAAATCAGCGGGATTGTTAAGAATTGGCTGAATGTTACTTTTGGATCAGGATCCATGCACCTGATTCCATAAAGGTAGAATTTGTAGTTGCCCTGAATCTCATTATAATAATTTGCCAGTGGAAAGAAGAAAAGCAAAATGCATGCAATGGCCACAATGGCA
Organism: uncultured Bacteroidales bacterium; assembly: GCA_903875045.1. Lineage (GTDB taxonomy): Bacteria > Bacteroidota > Bacteroidia > Bacteroidales > FEN-979 > CAIVAT01. Next base: position 102,102 of record CAIQUS010000094.1, on the reverse strand, counting down.
AGGTAAACCGTTTGAATTCGCTGTAACATGGGGGAAATATTTATGGCTTGCGAAATTAGAAAAGATTTCGATTGACTGGAAATCAGATGAAGAAAAAACTTGATATTGCATTATTTATTTTTATATTTGCATCGATTTTAATCCCCACGATCTTTTTCTTAGTTCAACTTCAACCCATTTCACCTTATATCTTCAAAAATCTTCAACCCATAGTTCATTTTTACTTTGACTATTCAATCAATTAAATTTTTTAATCATGTATGACATTATTTCCCTTGATAGCAAAGAGCTATCAGAGATCAGAGTAATAGCAAAGCAATTCAACATTCCCAAAGTTGACAAACTTGAGAAACAGGATCTTATCTATAAAATTCTGGATCATCAGGCTCTCAATCCCACCCCTGAAATTTTAGACAAGGAAAAACAAGATCAGGTTAAACCATTCCGTGGCCGTCCGCGTAAAGAGGATATTAAACCACAAACACCCAGGGAACCCGTTGCCCCTCGTTTGCCAAAAGAGCCCAGACCTGAAACTCCCTCAGCAGAAAAAAAGGAACAGCCCGTTCCAGAGCAACGATTGCCACGGGAGCAACGCCCCCCTCGCGACCAGCGTCCACCAAGGGTGCCACAGCCACCAAGAGACCCGCTTGCTCCAAGAGAGCCACTGCCTCCAAGAGAACCCCAGCCTCCCCGCGAGCATAAAAGTCCAAGGGAAAATAAACCTTTCCGTCCGTATAGGGAAAAATTGCCCGCCGAACCATTGGTACACATGACCATCCCCGATCTGCCGGATACTCCTGAAGAAAGGTTTGATTTTGATGAACCTGCGGATAAACCTTACATCGCAATCGATCCGGTTGATGTGATCCAAAAACCGGATGGGGTGATGGAATCAGCAGAAATTGAAACCAATGGTGTTGAGCTTGCTGCCGATACCCTTACCCAGCCAGTTGTTGAAGAGCGTAAACAACATGAATTTCCCCGTAAATTTCAGGATCGCCACCGTGAGGAATATACTTTTGAATTTGAAGGAATCATCGTCAGCGAAGGCGTGCTTGAAATCATGACCGATGGATACGGATTTCTTCGTTCCTCGGATTACAACTATCTGAACTCACCTGACGATATCTATGTATCCCAGTCTCAAATCAAACTTTTTGGATTAAAAACCGGAGATACAGTGCGGGGTACCATCCGCCCTCCGAAAGAAGGAGAAAAATATTTTCCCCTGATCAAAGTTGATCTGATCAATGGCCGCAAACCGGAAGAAGTGCGTGACCGTATTCCTTTTGATTACCTCACACCGCTTTTCCCGATGAAGAAATTCAAACTCACCGGCCATAAAAACGAAAGTATGTCGACCCGTGTGATCGATATGTTCGCCCCAATCGGTTTCGGACAACGTGGATTGATCGTTGCCCAGCCAAAAACCGGTAAGACCGTATTGCTGAAAGAGATCGCCAATGCCATCGCTGCCAATCACCCGGATGTGTATATGATCATCCTGTTGATTGACGAACGGCCTGAAGAGGTCACCGATATGCAGCGCAGTGTAAAAGCTGAAGTCATTTCCTCCACGTTCGATGAACCTGCCGAACGTCATGCCCGTATCTCCAATATCATTCTGGAAAAGGCAAAAAGGTTGGTGGAATGTGGCCATGACGTGGTCATCCTGCTCGACTCTATTACCCGTCTTGCCCGTGCTTACAATACCGTTGCTCCTGCCTCCGGCAAAGTATTGTCAGGTGGTGTTGAAGCGAATGCCCTCCAGAAACCAAAAAGATTTTTTGGGGCAGCCCGCCAGATCGAGAACGGAGGATCACTTACCATCATTGCAACCGCCCTGATTGAAACAGGTTCCAAAATGGATGAGGTGATCTTTGAAGAATTCAAGGGAACCGGCAACATGGAATTGCAACTCGACCGCAAACTTTCCAACAAGCGGATATATCCGGCCATCGACATCGTTTCTTCCAGCACACGCCGTGATGACCTGCTTCTCGACAAGGACGCCTTGCAACGAATCTGGATTCTGAGAAATCACCTGGCCGACATGAATCCTCTGGAAGCAATGGAGTTTTTAAGGGAACGTATGAAATTCACAAACTCAAATGAGGAGTTTTTGATTTCCATGAACGGTTAAAACCGGTTATAAATCTATCCATCGCGACCCTAGATCTTTTAGGTCAACGCCATCATAATTTCCTGAACTCATCATCAGGAGTACTGTTCCGGGATCCTGATCCCGGAACAGTCGTTTTACCAATTGTTCAGGATCAGTGAATACTTCCAGCCCTTCCTTGTTAAACCCTTCCTTTACCTGTATCTCTGTGATTTCAGGCAGCCGCTTCAGTTGCAGTGCATGAGGACTGAAATAGACGATGGCAACATCTGCAGGATCCATGGTGCCTTGATAATGGCTTAAGAAATTTTTGTTAAGACTGCTGTATGTGTGCAATTCAAGGCAGGCAATTACCTTCTGTGTGGGAAATTGTTCCTTTACCGCCTGCAGGGTTGCTTTTACCTTTGACGGAGCATGGGCAAAATCTTTATAAACAACACGGGTCTCGTTTTTTGCAACCATTTCTAACCGCTTTGACGCTCCTTTGAAGGATTGAATCGCCTGAAAAAAGTTGAGGTCACTGATGCCAAGCTGATGGCAAACCAGGCGGGCACCATTAAGGTTCATCAGGTTATGCCTGCCAAATATCCGGAGGTTGAAAACCTGGTTGTCGAATTTGATACTTGTCACGCCATTGCTGATTTCGTGGGGCAGGGTCGAATATGGTAAAATTTTGATATCGTTCCGTATGTTCTGACAAATACGTTGTAGTTCATCATCTTCACTGCAATATACCAATGATCCCCCGGCTGAAATCTGGTTGATGAAAATTACAAATTGCGACAAGTAATTTTCAAAGGTTGGAAAAACATTGATATGATCCCATGCGATCCCACTGAGCAGGGCAATGTCAGGCTTATATAAATGGAATTTTGGGCGAAGGTCTATCGGTGAGGTCAGATATTCATCCCCTTCAATGACCATCACGGGTGCATTTTCAGTGAGCCGTACCATCACATCAAAGCCATCGAGTTGTGCCCCAACCATATAGTCGCAATCGATTCCCACCTGCTGTAGAACATGGAGAATCATAGCCGTGATGGTTGTTTTGCCATGACTGCCTCCAATGACCACTCTCTTTTTATCTTTTGATTGTTCGTACAGGTATTCCGGATAGGAGAAAATTTTAATTCCCAGTTCCATGGCCTTGATCAACTCAGGGTTATCTGACTTTGCGTGCATGCCGAGAATGACTGCATCAAGATCAGGTGTAATCCGGGAGGCATCCCATCCCCGGGTTGATGGAAGGATGTTACAGGCAGCCAGCCTGCTTTTGGAAGGCTCAAAAATTTCATCATCGGAACCGGTGATATAATAACCTTTTTTATGCAGGGCAATGGCAAGATTGTGCATGGCGCTGCCGCCAATGGCGATAAAATGTACATGCATGTTGAAAGATTTTGGTCAAAAATACATTAATCTTTCAGTAAAAACTTGCATTTTTATTGTTGATTGTTGTAAATTCACAAAAATTTTAATCTGTTGCATCAATATGAAAGACAGCGTTGAAACTTTAAACAATAAATTTCAGAATGCCACCCCGGAAGAAACCATCTTATGGTTTACAAAAAACTTTGCGGGAAAAATTACTTTTTCAACCAGCCTTGGTGCAGAAGATCAGGTTATTACGCATATACTTGCAGGGATGAGTCCCCCTTCGGAAGTATTTACCCTTGATACCGGGCGAATGTTTCAGGAAACCTATGATCTGCTTGACATCACGCAAAAAAAGTATGGTTTGAATGTTCAGGTTTATTTTCCTGACCCAGCGCAAGTGGAACAGATGGTGAATTCAAAGGGAATAAACCTCTTTTATGAGAATATTGAAAACAGGCAGTTTTGTTGTCAGATTCGTAAGATATTGCCATTGAAACGGGCCCTGGCCGGCAAAGAGGTTTGGATAACCGGGATGCGAAAAGAGCAATCGGTAACCAGAGCCAATGCGGCCATGGTTGAGTGGGATCCTGCATATCAAATTGTTAAATTCAACCCTTTGATTGCATGGACCGGTGAGATGGTATGGCAATATATCAATACCTGGAAAATCCCTGTGAATGACTTGCATTCAAAAGGATATCCAAGTATCGGATGTTTACCTTGTACGCGTGCAGTTCAACCGGGTGAAGATGTGCGCTCAGGTCGCTGGTGGTGGGAGCTGCCAGAGTTTAAGGAATGTGGATTACATAAAAAACACTAATATCTCTACTTATGAACACAATTGATTTGGTTGAACTCGGCCGGATGTTTATGGAACGGTATGACAAGCCAACCCTGCTTTATCAGGATGATCAGCATGCTGTTTACTGGCTTGGTGTGCCGGAAGACTCCGCATTCAGATGCAATACATATTTGATTGTTGATGGGCAGGAGGCCATTGTTGTTGACCCCGGCGGACATGGTTTGTTTGAATTCGTTAAGAAACGTGTCAGCCAGATTCTACCGGTTGAAAAAGTAACCGCGCTCATTATTTGCCATCAGGATCCTGATGTGGCTGCTTCAATGACCGACTGGCTGGCAATGGATCCCGGAATAAAGATAATCACATCAGTTCGTACCAATATTCTTCTCCCGTACTACGGAATTTCGGATTATATATTTGTCAATATCAATGAAAATCCCAACTGGTCTTTCCTTTCCGGAAGACAATTGAAGTTTATTGAAGCACCATTCCTGCATTTTCCTGGGGCATTTGCAACATTTGATCCCATGTCGGGTTTCTTGTTTTCGGGGGATGTATGGGCATCAATTGATATGGACTGGCATTTGGTTGTTGATGATTTCAGCAGGCATGAATTAAAACTTAATCTCTTTCACATCGACTATATGGCCAGCAATGTTGCAGCCCGGGGATTTATTAACCGTCTCAGGCATATTGAATTGAATGCCATTTTGCCACAGCACGGATCAATTATTCCCAAAAAGCACATTCCTAAAGCCTTAGTCTACCTTCAGGAACTAAGATGTGGACTTGATCTGATCTATCCCGATTTAAGATAAAAATTAAAACACCCTACGTTATGTCAGAAGAATTGCAAAGGAAAATAGATGAACTGGAACGTGAGAATAAAAAGGTTAGGTTGGCATCGCAACAATGGGATCACCTTCAAAAGGTATATCAGGAATCCATTGAACGCTTGCAGTTGATTGAAAGGGAGTTGTCGTCATCACACGAACGAACCGGCCGGGCCTTGTTTGGGGGCGATTTGGCCTGGTGGGACTGGAATTATAAAACAGGTCAAGTGTGTTTCAATGAAAACCGGGCCCGTATGTTGGGTTACGGGGTTGATGATTTACCTCAAACATATAACGAAATCGTCAGGATGATCCATCCTGACGATTATGAACACGCGATGGCCAGGCTCTCGAGGCACCTTTCCGGTGGCCATGCAAACTATGAGGCCGAATTTCGTTTAAAAACAAAGGCGGGAGAATGGCGTTGGTTTTTTGACAAAGGAAAAATTGTTGAAACGGATATTTTAGGTAATCCTGTTCGGCTTGCCGGGGTGTTGATTGATATCCACGAAAGAAAAAGTATTGAAAATGAGCTTGTGGTAGCCAGGGATACTGCAGTGTCTGAGAGCCGTGCCAAAAGTAACTTTCTTGTCAGCATGTCTCATGATATCTATACACCGATGGCCGGGGTTATCGGGATGGCGGAAATATTGAAGCAATCAAAACTCAGCCAGGAACAGGAAGAGTATCTCAATATTATTGTAAAATCAGCCACCAACCTCATGTCGATTCTGAACGATATCATTGAAATATCGAAATTGGAGTCAGGGAAACTGGAACTTCATGAAAAGCCATTCAGTGTACATCAGGTGATTGAGGAAGTAACAGGTTCTTATGTGGAGAAGGCCCATGAAAAAGGTTTGGAAATAATTTCATTCCAGGATCCCAATATACCGGTTGAAGTGGTTGGAGATCCGGTGAGGCTGAGGCAAATCATGAAGATATTTACCGATAATGCCTTGAAATTCACAGAGAAGGGTGAAATACGGATTGAAGCACAATTTTTAGCATGGGATGAAGAAACAGTTAAGGTACGATTCAGTGTTTGCGATACTGGCATTGGTATTTCTGAGGCGGGAATGAAAAGACTGTTTACCTCATTTTCCAAGCTCGATTCCCCTGAATCAAAAAAGTATTCGGGCGGAGGCCTTGGGCTGGCAATAGCCAGGCGGCTCATTGACCGGATGAATGGCCAAATTGCCGTGGAGACGAATCCCGGAGGAGGAACTACATTTTCTTTCACAATTGTCTTTGAACGTTATAAGGATGCTGAAGTGCCCGATCAGATGAAGGAACTTCTGCAGGGGGTAAAGGTGTTGATCGTCGATCAGAACCAAAACCGCAGGTCAGTTCTTGCAAATTACTTTGTTCGCTGGGATGCCGAAGTGGTTGAAAGCGGTCATCCGATAGAAGCTTTAAAACTGATACAGCACCGTGCAGAAATCAACAAACCATTTGATTTAATTGCCGTTGAGTACAAGATGACGGAAATGGACGGATTAAAATTTGCCGCATCATTGAAACATGCTGCCTGGATGAAAAAATCAAAGATGCTGCTTACGACCTCCAGGATTTCCCCGGTTTCATCCACTGAATTACTTTCATCGGGTATCTTAGTTTCCCTGGTTCATCCGTATACCATCGGCCGACTAAAAAACAGAATCAAGGAGGCCCTCTCGCAAATCAGAAAAGATTATTCAACCGAGCATGACGACCTTGACATTCATCTGATGGAAGATCAGAAAAAGGTTTTGAATATCCTCCTTGCCGAAGATAACCTGATCAACCAGAAAGTTGCCCTGGTTACACTCGAAAAAATCGGACATACCACAGATCTTGCTGAAAATGGTAAAATCGCCGTGGAAATGTTTGCTGAAAAGAATTATGACCTTGTTCTGATGGATATGTTCATGCCTGAAATGGATGGACTGGAGGCCACCCGGCAAATTCGTCGGTTTGAAGCAGCGAATCCCGGCCGGAATGCCGTTCATATTTGTGCCATCACTGCCAATACCTCTATGGAGGATGAGGAGAAATGTTATGCGGCCGGAATGAACAGCTATATTTCTAAACCTTTCCGGTTGGATGAACTCGTAAAAATACTGAATCACATTTAACTGAACCTGATTGCTTTAACGGGTGATATCCGGGAAATTACCAATGAGGGTATGATAAAAATAAGATAGCAGATGAGCAGCGTTCCGGCATTGATTATCAGGATATTCCAAATATCCAGGTTGATCGGGATCACCGAAACATAATATGTTTCCTCAGAAAGGGCAACCAGGGAAAATTTCTTCTGGAGCAGGCAAAGGGTAAAAGCCAGCAAATTCCCCCATAACATGCCCCATCCCACAATGTACATGGCATTGTATAGAAAAACATGCCGGATGCCTCGGTTTGGCATCCCCAAAGCCTTCAGAATACCCACCATCGTTGTTCTTTCAAGAATCAGAATGAGAAGGGTGGATATGATGGTTGTTGACGAAACAAGTATGATCAGTATTAAAATGATCAGGACATTAATATCCTGAAGATCAAGCCAGTCGAATATTTGTTGATTCAACATTTTAATGGTAGATGCATCAAGACTGAACCCAATTTCATGATACACGTATACACCCATCCGGTCCATGTCCTCAAATTTTTTTAGAAACACTTCAAAACCCCCAACCTGACCTTCTGCCCAGTTATTTAATTTTTGAATGTGATGTATATCCCCAATCACATACAGCTTATCAAACTCTTCCAGCCCGGTATCATAAATCCCTGAGATCTTGAACTTTCTCCCTAAAGGTGTATTCCCAACAATAAAATACATGCGCAGATCATCATTCAGGCGGAGATTCAATAAGTTGGCAATTTTCCGTGATATGATCACCTCATCGGTCCTGGTATTTTCGGTTACTTTGAATGCACGCCCTTCCACCATTTTGTCTTTGAAGAAGTTCCAGTTAAAATCTGATCCGATTCCTTTCAAAATGACACCCTGGATATGTTCCTTTGTCTTGATGATTCCCGCTTTGGTGGCAAATGCCTGAATATGGCTGATTTCTTTGGTGTTTTTCAGCTTGTAATAAAATGGCTGGGCTTTATCAATGGGCTGTGGCTCAAAATTGGAATTTTCGGCAAACTTTGTGATTTGAATATGACCACTAAAGCCAACCACTTTTTCCCTGATCTCTTTCTTGAATCCGGTTAGAATGGCAACCGCAATGAACATGATCGCAAGGCCAAGTGCAATCGAGGTGATGGCAATGACCACAAAGGTCCAGGAAAAATTTCCCTTGCTGCGTGAAACAAGACGGTTTGCCAGAAAAAATTCAGTGTTCAATTGAAAGAAGTCTTTACTTTGCAAAAGTATAGGAATTTTTGTTGTCTTATGAGAAAGGTTATCAGAGTTATCAGCACAGTCCTTTTTCTTGCTTTCTTCATGATGCCGTTTTTGATGTGTTCACAGATAAAAACCGGTGCCGAACAAACAGTGTTGTATTATCCTTTGCTGAAAAATAAGGTAATTGGGATTGTTGCCAATCAGGCATCAGTGGTCGACTCAGTCAATGTTGTGGATGTTCTTGTCCGTCAAGGTTTTAATATCAGTCGAATTTTTTCTCCGGAACATGGTTTCCGTATGTCTGGTGAGGCTGGTCAAATTATTGGAAACAGTATTGATTCAGCAACAGCCATTCAGGTAGTATCACTATACGGAAACAGGAAAAAGCCGGTACCGGATGATCTGAAATCGCTTGATCTTATTCTTTTTGATATTCAGGATGTTGGAGTTCGTTTTTATACGTACATTTCAACGCTGACCTACGTGATGGAGGCTTGTGCTGAGTCTGGTGTTCCATTAATCGTTCTCGACCGCCCGAATCCAAACGGTTTCTATATCGATGGTCCGGTCTTGGAGAAGGAATTTACCTCTTTTGTCGGAATGCACCAGGTTCCTGTCGTTTATGGAATGACAATCGGTGAATATGCCCGAATGGTGAATGGGGAGGGATGGCTCAAAGGTGGGAAGAAATGCGATCTTCGGGTGATTCCGATGAAAAATTACACACACCGTACCCGGTGTATCCTGCCTGCCAAACCATCACCCAATCTGCCCAACCCGACAGCCGTCGGTCTTTATCCATCATTGTGCTTTTTTGAAGGCACCAACATCAGTGTGGGGCGTGGTACGCCTTTTCCTTTTCAAGTGTATGGCTACCCTGGTTTAAATAGTTGCAAATTTTCCTTTATTCCGCAAAGCATGCCTGGTGCGGTTTTGCGTCCACCGTTGGAAGGCTTGAAGTGTTGCGGTGAGGATTTAAGAAACTATTATACCGAACACCACGGAGAATCAGGGAAAATAGTTCTGGCATGGTTGATCAAGGCCTACCTGGGATGGCACGAAAAAAAAGATTTCTTTACAAATTATTTTAATCAACTGGCGGGTAATGCCACGCTGAAGCAACAAATCATTGATCGCAAATCAGAAAAAGAGATCCGGCAAAGCTGGAAACCAGGTATCGAAAAGTTCAAAAAAATACGTAGTAAATACCTATTGTACTGACGAATTCCCATTCGTCCACTCGCCCACTCGCCCACTTGCCCACTTGCCCACTCGCCCACTTGCCCACTTGCTCGCCTATATTCTTCCCGGGTAAACCTTAAGCCCTTCTTCCATACACTTCATCGCATTCTTAAGATCGGTCAGATTCAGTACATAACTGATGCGTACCTCATCTTTGCCACGGCCTGGTGTGGAATAAAACCCCGTGGCTGGTGCCAGCATGACGGTTTGACCTTCAAAGTTGAAATCCTCAAGCAACCATTGGCAGAATTTATCGGAGTCATCGATGGGTAGCCTGGCAACTGCATAAAAAGCACCTCCCGGATTGGGGCAAAAGCATCCATCCATCATGTTGATAGATTTCACAACAAGATCGCGGCGTTTCACATATTCTTCAAGTACCTTCACCAGGTAGCTTTCCGGTGTGTTGACGGCTTCCTCTCCGGCAATCTGCCCAAATGTGGGAGGGCTCAGGCGGGCCTGGGCAAATTTCATGGCAGTTGCAATGATTTCCTGGTTTTTTGAGATCATCACGCCAATCCGGACACCGCATGCACTATAACGTTTTGATATCGAATCGAGTAAAACTACATTCTGATCAATTCCATCCAGGTTCATCACTGAAAAATGCTCATGGCCATCATAGCAGAATTCGCGGTAAACCTCATCAGAGAAAAGATAAAGATTATGTTTTTTAACAATATCGCGCAGCAACCCTAATTCTTCACGGGAGTAAAGGTATCCGGTGGGATTGTTGGGATTACAAATCATGATAGCTTTGGTACGTGGGGTAATGGCTTCCTCAAATGCACTGATAGGCGGCAATGCGAAACCATCGTCAATAAATGATGCGATTGGTTTCACTACGACACCGGCCGCAATGGCAAATCCATTGTAATTGGCATAAAAAGGTTCCGGAATAATAATTTCATCGCCGGGATTCAGGCAAACAAGTAACGCAAACAGAATGCCCTCTGAGCCGCCAGTAGTTACAATCATTTGATCGGGCGTGACCGCAATGCCTACACGCTGGTAATATTCGGCGAGCTTTTTACGGTAGGAGAGAATTCCTGCAGAATGGCTGTATTCTATAACCTTCAGATCGGTCGAACGTATTTTTTCGAGTACGTTGGCCGGAGTTTCAATATCCGGCTGTCCGATATTCAGATGGTATACTTTAACCCCCCTTTTTTTTGCATCATCGGAAAAGGGTACTAGTTTGCGGATCGGAGAGGGGGGGCAAGCCTGTCCACGTTGGGAAATTGTTGGCATGACGAGTGGTTTTAAAAAAGCATCAAAGCCAGCTTTTGGCTGGCTTGATGAGATTTTGTGAATGAAAAATTATTTTGAAACTGGTGCTGCACCCTGCTCAGCGGGTTTTTCCGGCATTGCAGTTGCAGGCTTTGGACTAACATTGCCTTTGATTTGTAAAACAACTCTCGCAGTTTTTGCATTCGAGGTCACAGTAACTGTTTTGTTTATACCACCAATATTATTGGTATTGTAGGTTACCTTGATCACATCACTTTTCCCCGGAAGAATTGGCTCTTGTGGCCAGGTTGGAACAGTGCAACCGCAAGAAGATTGTGGCCTTGATAAAATCAAAGGCTCCTTGCCTGTATTGGTGAATTTGAATTCACAGGTGCCATCGGCGCCCTGTATAATGGCACCGTAATCATGAACTGTTTTCTCGAAGGCGATCTCCGGAGCATTAGGATTAACGGGCTGTTCTGCTGGCGCTGCATCCTGGGCATTTACCATAAAAGCTGTGAACATCAACAATACAAATGAAAAAACTGACTTTTTCATATTTACTTAATTATTTAGGTTAGGACTATAAAAAGAATTCTGTGCAAAATTATGAAATTTACAATGACCACCGGTTAATAAAGGTCAATAAACAAAAGTGTGTAACCGGTGTGCAAAGATTAATATGAATTCTGTATTAAATTTGTAGTTGAAAAAAATAGTATCTTTGCATGTCTTAAAAACTTTAGCGATTGACAGAAACTGCTCAAATGATAAAGGAGATTGATGGAAAACAACTTTACTACTCATTTCTTGCCGGTGCTCAACGAATATTCGAACAACAAAAACTACTCAATAAGATAAATGTTTTTCCTGTGGCTGATGCCGATACCGGTACCAACCTTGCCTCCACCATGCGTTCAATCATGGACGCAATCATACCAACCGAAAATCTGAAGCAAACGGCAGTGGCCCTTGCAGATGCTGCGCTGATTGGTGCCAGGGGAAACTCAGGGATCATCTTTGCCCAATTCCTTTATGGTTTCAGCAATGAAATTAATCCGAACGAAGCCTTGACTGTTCAGTCATTCGCTGAGAGCGTAAAAAAAGCAGTCGCTTATGCCTACGATGCCATTGCCAACCCTGTTGAAGGGACTATTCTTACGGTTATCAAAGATTGGGCTGAATATATTTATCTGCTGAAAGATACTTTCGATGATTTCACCAAATTGCTGGTGGAAGCTTACAGTAAAGCGCTCGAATCACTTGCTGCTACCACTGGTAAACTGGAAGTATTGGCCCGTGCCCATGTAGTGGATGCCGGTGCAAAAGGGTTCGTATTCTGGCTGGAAGGATTCATGGACTTTTTCACCATGGGCGCGGAGAAGGCGATGAGGAAACCGGTGCAGGAGGTGAATCCAGTCGATGAAATGGTTGAAATGCCCCATGATGTGATCACCTTCAGGTTTTGTACGGAAGCTTTAATTTCCGGTAATCAGCTTGATAAGCATAAAATACGTAATTTTATCCAGCATTGTGGTGATTCATTGGTTGTTGCCGGAAGTCCACAAAAAATAAGGGTACACATTCACACTGATTTTCCGGCCGAGGTTTTTTCTCAACTGCACCAGTTTGGGAATATCACCTATCAGAAAGTTGATGATATGGTGATGCAGAACGAAATACAGTTCAATCGAAAATATAATGTTGCAATTGTGACCGATTCGTCCTGTGATTTGCCAAAGGAGTTTATTGATCGATATCAAATCCATGTAGTTCCGCTTTCGGTGCACTTCGGAGAAACCTACTTTTTGGATCGTCTTACGATCAATCCGCCTCAATTTTATGCCATGCAGGAAAAATCGGATGTGAATGCCACTTCAGCGCAACCTGCCTCCAAAGAGTTTCAGAACAAGTTTGAATACCTGGCCACCCATTATGATTCTGTTGTTGGCATACATCTCAGCCAGGCCCTGAGTGGCACCTGGTCGAGCAGTGAAAAAGGTTCGAGGGACGTTGTTAGTCGTACCGGGAAAAAAATAGATGTGATAAATTCAAATACCCTCACAGCCGGTTTGGGATTGATTGTACTTCGTGCGGCAAGGGCCCTCGAAAATGGCGCTTCACATGCAGAGGTGGTTAGCCTGATGGAAGAATGGAAATCAAAATCGGTGGTGCGCGTCAGCGTGACCACACTGAAATATATTGTTCGAAGCGGAAGAGTAAGTCCATTTAAAAGTTTTGTCGCTAAACTGCTTGATTTGAAACCCGTTATTGCCATTGATGCAGAAGGAAAAGCTTCCCTTTTTTCCAAATCATTTTCGAGTCAGGGTTGTATGAAAAAAGTGATGGAGAATATCATGAAGGTTACCCAGGGAAAGAAAATATGGGAATATGCCATCACACATGCAAATAATCCCTCTGCTGCACAGTGGTATGCAGGGGAGATGGAAAAACTGACAGGTAAAAAACCGATTTTCATTGATCATGCCTCCCCGGCGCTTGCTGCCAACATTGGTCCCGGAATTGCCTGTGTATCTCTCATGCTTGAGTGAGAACCGTAAATCGTAAATTGTAATTCATAAATCCTAACCGGATGCTGCAAATCCAAAATGGTCTTACCGAGGTAGGATTGGTCGTATTTCTTTATATGACGATCCTGTATATCATGGCATTGATGCGAAAGGACAACTCCATTGTTGACGTTTCCTGGGGAATCGGTTTTATCATCATAGCTGTTTACACCATCGTTCAATCAGGTGAGGTTGACCTCAGAAAAACCATTGTAAGTTTGCTTGTATTGCTTTGGGGCCTTCGATTGTCCTATCATATCTCCGTCAGAAGCATTGGCAAAGGAGAGGATTTCAGGTACAAAGCGTGGCGCAGCACATGGAAATATTTTAAGATCAGAAGTTTCTTTCAGATCTTCATGCTGCAAGGGTTTTTCATGGTGATTATTTCAACCCCTATCTGGTTTATCAACTTCAGTGATGGCGGGTTGCTTGGGCCGTGGGATTCTCTCGGACTTCTTGTTTTTGGGGCAGGATTCATCCTGGAGGTAACAGCAGATTTTCAACTCGCTGAATTCAAGAAAAATCCGGTGAATAAAGGAAAAATAATCACTACGGGCTTATGGTCAGTTTCACGCCATCCCAATTATTTTGGAGAAGCGCTTGTATGGTGGGGAATAAGTTTTTATGCCTTGTCATTTCCTTATGGCTGGTATGCCCTTATCAGCCCTGTTGTCATCACCCTGTTGCTGCGATTTGTTTCAGGCGTTCCCATGCTCGAAAAGAAATATGAAAATCATCCTGATTGGGCTGATTATAAAGCAAAAACCGCTGTTTTTTTTCCTTATATAAAATTTTTGTAAGGGTTGGATTGAGCGTATTTCTTTAACTACTGAACCTGGAAATTTCAATACCACCACATATCGATACCTCAATAATTGATTTACCAATTTTGGAAAAAATCATCCCATTTTGAGAAAAAAGCCCTCACATTACTGAAAGTAATAAGTCACATAATCAGTTAGTTATTGGCATTACTTGCGAATGGAATGGTTATTGTATCATAATTCCATTTTGCTGGAATTATGGACAATCACGAATTCAAAAGCCTTAAAGGATTACGTGTGCTGGTCGTGGAAGATAATTTCATTTGCCAGCGTCTGATTTACCACATGCTTATGCAATGGCAGGTTCTGACCGATGTGGCCTCCAATGGACAAATTGCCCTGGAAATGGTATCAAAAGATGTTTATGATGTTGTACTCATGGATCTTATGATGCCAGTATTAGACGGGTTTGATGCTACTCGTGCGATCCGTTCAATGGAAGGAGCCTACTTTCGTAATTTGCCGATTTATGCCTGCAGTGCCACCCCTAATCACACACAAATTGTGGAGTGCGCGATGAACGGTCTTATTTCCAAAACCCCTTTGGATAAAGTGGAATTGTATAAAACCATTTCACCCTATTTGAAATAGACAGGAAATCACTTCGATGGTTTATCCTGTTTATTTATTTTCCTCATATTTCATCAGATAATTTTCAATAAAATTTTTTGCTCGGGGATGGCCAAGGGATTCTGCAACTTTTAAGTAGTTGTAGGCCAAATCGGGTTTGTGCAAATAATAGTATACGACGCCTCGGTTATATCTGGCAGTCATATCATTTGTATCCAGCGCCAAGGCTGATGTGAAATCGAGCAGTGCATTTTTATATTTTTTTTTGAAAAAGTATGCCTGCCCCCTGTAGTTAAATACCTGCACATTTTTATTATTTTGCCGTAAACAGAAATTAAAATCGAGAATGGCAGAATCATATTTTGCATAATGCAGATATAATATTCCACGGAGATAATGGCCGGCCGGCCCCAGATAATCCACACTAAATCCTTCTGACCTGGAATAGCTTAACTGAACAAAACCCTTTGATAACCCAGAAAACCCTTTTTCCGGTTTTCCGGTAAGAAGTCTTAACGCCTGCATAGTATCCCCGGCCAGACAGGTGCATTCTGCCAGCAATACTATTGACTGCATATCAGAAGGATTATATTTGGTCACAATGATGTTGAAATTGTGAATGGCTCCGAAGAGATTGCCAGTTTGCTTATAACAGATCGCCCGGTTAAAGTAGATATCGGTTTCTGTCGAATCTAATTCCAGAAATCTGTTATAATTCAGAATAGCTGAGTCATATTGTGAATTTTGCATATATGAATTGCCTCTGCACCGGTAAGCGAATTTTGTGTTGTCATTGCCCAGGATAAAGGTGTTTAAAGCGTTTATTGCCTCCTGGTGTTTGTTCAATGTTGTGTAACAATACCCTTGTCGAAGATAAGATTCGAAAGGGAAACGATCCTGAAGTATTGCATTTTGATAACACCCGATGGCTTGTTCAGGATATCCCAGATACTCCTGATTGTATCCTTTTAAAAAGTATATTATTCCCTTTAATGAGCTGCCATTGAGCAGAGTGTCATAAATTCTGTTGGCGTTTTTGTGGTCACCATTGAAGAATGAACCAAGGGCTTCATTTATTTGTCCTTTTTCATGGCATGTAAAATAAACCGAATCATGGCAAAGTGTATTTAACTGGAAAAAAAAATCATCTATTCTCTGGTTAATTTCAGATTCTTCAAAATCACTTGTACAATCTTTACCCTTTGATAAGTGAACAACACTGATCAATTCCTCCATACCTTTATCGTAATTTTTCTTATGAATGTTTAAAATCCCCCGAAACATCAGATAAAAGATATTGGCAGGCTCAAGTTTAACGGCTTTTCCCCAATCTGCCAGGGTTGAATTGGTTTGCCCAAAATGAAATAAACCGAGAAAACCCCTGAAAAAATATGCATGTGCATTGGTTGTATCGTGTTCGATCGCTTTGTTCAGATAAAAATTTGTTTTATCAGAATCGGAATAAAGGGACAAGATTGCCAGGTTAAAATAAGCCGGGCCATAATCAGGATTCAGTTTAATAACCTTCTTGTATAGTTTTTCGGATTTTTTATAATCTCCGTTCAAAAAAGAAATAATTGCCACCTTAAACCAGGCATGATAAAATTCAGGATTTATATCTGTGCATTTTTTATAACAGACAACAGCCTCGGCCAACTTGTTTTGCTTCATACAGATTTCGCCAAGGTAGTAGTAGTTTTCGGCGCTCGAATCGCCAAACATGATTGCTTTATTGACAAAACTTAATGCGACCGGTATTGAATCTTCACTGAATTTGATATATCCTTTCAGTGAATAATTATACGAAATTGTTGAATCGATTTTTATTGATTGATCAATGTCAGCCGAGGCTTCTTTCAAATAGCCAAGACGGATTTTTTCGAAGGCCCGCTTTGTAAACCCCAATGCATAATCCTGGTTGACATCCTTTGATTTCAGCCAAACCTCATTGAAGTAGAAGTTTGTGGTATCCAATTGAATAGTTTTAAACCTGCTGAATTTTGGAAGAAAATCCTGGGCTGAAACCAGGTTAACCCACAATGATAATAACAAAAACAGGTAAATTTTTTTCATGGTGGATTCTTATAAACCCATTGTTAAATTTACATCTAAAATTAATTCATTTTATCATTAACTCATTCATGATAAAACCATAAATATCTGCCTGTTCTTTGATAACCGACATAAAAGTGGAGGCACCACGATGTCCCGATTCCATTTCAATCTTTAGAAGAATTGGATTTACCTGTGCGTTTCTGTTTTGCAACCGGGCAACAAATTTGTATGAATTAAAAGGCGGGACGCGGTCATCATTTTCCGAGGTGACAATTAACATAGCTGGATAATTGATCTCTTCCCGAACGTTTTGGTAGGGAGAATAGTGAAGGAGGTTTTTAAAACTGCTGCTGTCCGCAACAGTCCCGTATTCATCGGTCCACCAATGTCCCACGGTAAATTTCTCGAACCTGAGCATATCGAGCGGGGCTACCACCGGAACAACAGCCTTAAAAAGGTCCGGACGCTGAATCGCAGCGGCTGCTACAACCAGTCCGCCATTGGAGGCTCCGGTTGCACCCAGTTTTTCACTGCAGGTATACTTTTCACGTATGAGAAACTCTGCTGCCGCTATGAAATCATCAAGCGAATTTTGTTTGTTCCTTCCCCGCCCGTCGCGGGCCCATTTCACTCCTTTGTCGCCGCCACCCCTGATATTGGCAAAGGCAAAGATTCCGCCATTTTTTATGAAATAAACAATGCCCGGGTCAAATGAAGGGGGCGACACGACACTGAACCCGCCATAGGCTTTCAGGATTGCCGGATTATTCCCGTCGGGTTTTAAACCTTTTTCATAAACCAGTATCATTGGGACCTTTACGCTGTCTTTAGACAAATATTCCACCTCTTTGTATTCTATGGTGCTAAAATCAAAATTAACAGTGGTTTGTTTTGTTAACTCCTTCTTGAATGTCTTGATGTTGAATGAATAAACAACCGGCGGAATCGTATACGAAGTGAAATTAAAGAGCAATTCTTCATCATTGTAATTGCCGCTGAATCCACCCACCGAAGATGCAACAGGCATTTCACTTTTATATAACATCTCACCTGAATAGTCATAAACGATGATGTTCGGTTGCTGGTTAACCTGGTAAACAGCGATTAACCGATCGGCGAACGGAATCACTTTTTGCAGATATGCATCCGAAAAATCATAACCAATTGCCCGCCATTTCAATGGTTTTTCGGGATCGATCTCGACAATGCTCTCATTTTCTGCTTTGGTGGAAGCTGTTCCTATAAATTTTCCGTCATGGCTGTCCAGAATGTTAATGTCGTACTTTACCAGATTTGTGATGAGGGGTTTCATACCAGGGATCTCTGATTGATAATCTATGTAAAAGATGTTGATCATTCCTTTTTCGTCGTTTTTTTCGACCAGCACAAAAAAACGTTCATCAGAGGTAGTCAGGTAATCAAAATCGACAGATGAGCTGTTTTTTCTTTCGAAAATGAGTTGATCCTGCTGCTGCCCGGTGCCTATTTTATGGTAAAATACCCGTTGTTCATGGGTTTTTCCAAATTGTCCTTCCTGGGCGTAGGTAGTGTAGAAAAATCCGTTTTCCAGCCATTCAATGTGCGAGAATTTTAACCCGGTGAGGTGGTCATCTTTATGTTTGCCGGTTTTAAGCGAGATCACCTTCACCTCATTCCAGTCACTGCCATTTCTGCTGAACTGGTAAGCCAGTAATTTTGAATCCTTTGAAACAGCGTACCCATTTAAAGTTATCTGATCTTTTTGTGAAATAACGGAAGGGTCGACCAGTATTTCCGGATCACGGTCAAGGGATGACTGGTAAAATAGTGCAGGTACGCCGTAATTATTGTAAAATGCATACCGGAAGTAATAATTTCCCATTTTCCGGGGGTTATCATAGTGTGTAAAAGCATACCTGTCGATCAAATTAAAGGAATTGGTCTTTTTTACGGCCTTTGACAAATACCGGGTGCTTAATTTGGTTTGCTGATCGATCCAATCTTTGGTTTCTGGGCTGCTTGTGTTTTCAAGCCAGCGGAATTTATCTGTGACAAGGTATTTTTGATGAAATACATCCGATTCGGTTATCTCTTTGGTGAAAATCTTTTCGTATACCTGACCCAGTGAAAGGAGAGAGGTCAACATCAGTATGGTTAACACGGAAGCTCTTGTCATGGTTTGAATTAAAATGTGACGTTCTTCTAACCCAAAAGTACTATTAATTTATCTTGCCAAAATGTTTTCCGGCAATATATATTTCTTTCTGGTATTTTGGCCATTATTGCATCTTCCTGGTTTTTTTATGTGTAAGTTTGTATCTGGTTTTACATAAATTGCCAGAACTGAATGCATTTTCCTTCTTAATCCCAGACCGGAATTGATTCCCCGTGTTAAATATGATCTATGATTAATAAAAACAAGAAATCAGCATCCGAAGTTTTGAGATTTAAGGCAGAGGAGGTTCTGATAAATAAACCTTCTTCTTCAACTTCACAACTTTCTGTGACCGACATGGTGAAACTCATTCACGAACTTGAGGTACACCAGATTGAACTGGAAATGATGAATGAAGAACTTAATTTGTCAAGGACCACAGCGTCGGAGGCTGCAGAAAGATATACGGATTTATATGAATTTGCCCCGGTAGGATTGTTTACTCTTTCCAAAGACGGCAGAATTGCCGAAATGAATCTGCATGGTTCCATCATGATTGGCAAAGAGCGCAAACATTTGATAAACAGTTTGTTTGAGCATTGTATCTCCCAAGATGCCAAACCTGTATTCAGCCTCTTCCTTCACAAGGTTCATAACAGCACCGTCAAAGAAACTTGTGAAGTAACCCTGGATGTAACCGGGAATATTCCGATGTATGTTCACCTTACCGGTATTTCGACAGAAAACGGAGACCAATGTTTGTTAACAGCTGTCGATATTACGGAACGGAAGCAGGCTGAAAATGATGCCCTGCAAACTACCAGTGCATTAACCTTTCTGGCACAATACAGTGGAATAAAAACCAATCTTGAATTTTTTCCATTACTGGCACAATATCTTGCAAACGCACTTGATGCAAATTTTGTATGTATTGACAGGCTCGAAGGCGATGGCCTAAATGCAACTACCCTGGCAGTATGGCACGATGGGGCTTTTGAAGATAACGTTGTATACGCACTGAAAGACACACCTTGCGGCGATGTGGTTGGAAAAACGGTTTGCTGTTTTCCGGCAAGCGTAACCAGTTTTTTCCCAAAAGATACCGTACTGCAGGATTTGAAAGCAGAAAGTTATGTAGGGGTGACACTTTGGAGCCATACGGGCACCCCAATCGGACTCATTGCAGTAATAAAAAACAGACCGCTCCAGAACCAGCGACAGGCAGAGGAACTTATGAAACTGGTGGCCGTAAGGGCAGCGGGAGAACTGGAACGAATTGACGCGGAAGTTGAACTGCGTATGAGCGAAAACCGGTATCGCCTGTTGGCAGAAAATATCACTGATGTCATTTGGGTACTTGATCCGGTTTCCATGCGGTTCCTGTATGCAAGCCCCTCGGTGGAGCAACTTCTTGGGTATACTCCTGTTGAACTTTTGGCTTTGCCATTTACAGAAATCTTAATTCCGGAGATCAGGGAACCCTTTATAGAAAGGACACGTGAACGGGTTGCACATTTTCTTGCACAGCCTGAAACCGGCACCGGATACCGGAATGAGGTTGTTCACCTGCGCAAGGATGGTTCTTCTATTGAAACTGAGACGGTGAACCGATACTACCTGAATGCTGACACGGGCCTTGTAGAAATTCAGGGAGTCAGCCGCGACATAACCGAACGCAAGCAAAAGGAGAAAGAAATTTTTGAGCTCAACCGGGATCTTGATCTGCATGTCAAACAGCGGACAGCCGAATTGGAAAAGGTCAACAAGGAACTGGAAACATTTTCCTATTCCGTATCCCATGACCTGAAAGCCCCGTTACGACACATCATCGGGTTTATCGACCTTCTCTTCGAGAAGAAATCAAAATACCTGTCAGACGAGGAGCTTGGCTACCTTGATGTTATTTCCTCCTCAGCTTCTGACATGGGAAAACTGATTGACGGGATACTCAATTTCTCCAGGCTGAATGCCATCGAATTACAAAAAACCCGGATACCTTCAGCAAAGATGGTTCAGCAGGTTATCAAGTTTTTTGATTCTGAAATTCAAAACAGAGATGTCACCTTCAAAGTAGCGTCCCTGCCGGATGTTAGTGGTGATGAAGAGTTAATTCGTGTGGTCTGGACTAATCTAATATCGAATGCAATTAAATACACCAGGAAAAAGCTGGCAGCAAGGATAGAAATCGGTTTTGTTTCAACCGACAACGAGTCAACATTTTTTATAAAAGATAACGGAGCAGGTTTTAATATGAAAAATGCCAGGAAATTATTCGGTGTATTTCAACGGCTTCACAAACCCAGCGAATTTGAAGGTGCCGGGATCGGATTGGCCAATGTCAACCGGATCATAACCCGCCACGGAGGCCAATGCCGGGCCGAAGGGGAAGAGAATATAGGGGCTACTTTTTACTTTAGTCTGCCGAAATAGTCCACAACACTTATGATATCAGATGTTTAATGTCCGATTTATTATGAGAATAAACCATTACCCAATTATACCATATTCCCTTGCTGTCATTTTGTGTTGTTTTTTTTTACAAATCCATGCGCAAAATAAAAAAGCCGACAGCATCTTCAGGATTTTATCAAACCATAAACAGGAGGATACCATCAAAGCGAAACTGATGTTTGAGTATGCTGCCGCCTGTTATCCCATAACCAGTGATTCAACGTTCAAATATTCTGAACTTGGCTACAGGCTTTCTCAAAAATTGCAATTCAGGTTTGGGATCATGAGAGGTTTAAACAATATCGGGTTGAAATTCTGGACGAAAAACCAGTTGGAAAATGCGATTACCCCTTACCGGCAAGCCCTGGCGATAGCGGTTGAAATAGGCAATATTGAGTCGCAGGCTAAAATTTCAAATAACATTGGCATTTTACACCAATCTACTGGTTTGCTTGACAGCGCTTCAATATATCTTCTCAGATCGCTTGATTTTGCCCGGCAAATCGGGGATGAAAAGCTGCAGGCGAAATCATTTGCTGACCTGGGAACTTTGTACGGTCTCAAAGGTGATTACCTGCAATCGGTAAAATACCTGACAAAATCGCTGGTTTTCTATGAGAATGTTCATTCCATAGAAAATCAGGTCATCATACACATCAGACTTGGTAATCAGTATTTAAAAATGGAGGATTTTAAAAACTCGCGAAAGGAATTCGTGCTTGCCCAAACACTCAATGATTCTGTCAAAAATAAGCGATGGAAACTTGATATCAATGCAAACCTGGGATTACTCTACTGCCAGGTAAAGAAGGACCCTGATTCTGCTCTTTTATTTTTGCTCCAGGCCGAGAAAATAGCGATAGAGATGAATGCAACAGAGGTGATACTGACAATAAGTGTGAATATGGGAAGTATTTATTACCAGGAGAAGAACTATCAAAAAGCATTGGAATACTTTCTGAAAGCTTACAGCAACCCACTGATCAACGGTCGAAGATATGAAAAAACAGCGACATTGGTCAACCTGGGCACGGTTTATATGAACCTCGGGGAATATCGGAAATCGAAGAAATTCCTTGCAGAGGGATTACAACTCGCTTCGGAGTCCCAATATGCAGAGTTTAGAAAAATCGCTTTTGAAGCTTTGTCAACTCTGGCGGAAAAACAACACGATTTCAGATCGGCTTTTGAATACCTGCAAAAAGTGGCACAATTGAATGACAGCATCTGGAGAGAAAATCTGAACCAGCAAGTTGCAAAGGTGGATTTTCAGTATCAGCTTGAAAAGAAAGAGACCATGAATAAATCATTGATCAAAGAAAACCAACTCAAAACGCAAATTATTATCAAACAACGGCTTATTGTTTACGGAAGTGTATTTATTCTTTTACTTGTGAGCGCATTATTATTGATTATTCTTAAAAACCGCAACAAACTGAAACATGCCGAAAACGGACTTAGGAAATTAAATACGACTCTTGAAGAACGTGTTGCAGAGAGGACCCACCAACTTGAAACAATCAACAGGGAACTCCTGTTCAAAAATAAGGAATTGGAGCAATTTACCTTTATTGCATCACATGACCTTGCTGAACCACTCAATGCTCTTACTAATTTCACACAGCTTTTACACAATGAGTACTCCGGAAAGCTGGATGAAGATGGCAACGCAAGTATTGATTTCATCTATCACTCGGCGATCCGGATGAAATTGCTGCTGAAGGGGTTACTGGATTATTCATTATTGGGGAAAGATAGTGTCGTATCCGCTGTTGACTGCAATAAAATTGTCAGTGAAGTTCTTTCCGATCTGAAAGATTCGATAGAAGGAAGTAAAGCAAAAATAGCTGTTCAGACCCTGCCTGTCATAAGTGGTTATCCTTCGGAACTGCGGTTTTTGTTCCATCACCTCATAAACAATGCGATCAAATTCAGAAAAAAAGATGTCTCTCCGGAAATAAATATTTCTGTCGAAAGCACTGAAAACGAAAGGGTTTTTAGCATCGAAGACAATGGCATCGGTCTTAAGGAACAAGACAAGGAGAAAGTTTTCGTCATATTTAAGCGGATGGTTAAGCGTGATGAATATGAAGGAACAGGTATTGGTCTGGCGCAGTGCAAAAAAATAGTGGAATTGCATGGAGGCCGGATATGGGTAGAATCTGAACCTGGCGTGGGCAGCAGGTTCATTTTTACTATACCCGTAGATAAATGTGTGTGATGAAATGATGGATATGAGCTATCAAAATAAATCCAGGGAAGAGCTGATCGAAGCTTTGCGGCAACTGGAAAAGGAAAACAGGGAATTACAACATGCCATCTCCAAAGGTGCCGACATGCAAACGATTACCGAAAATGGAGAGATGGTCCGACTGAGCGAAGAATGTTTTCGGGAGGTGCTTGAAAATTCGATAGATGCATCCTACAAGCGTAACTTGCATACCAGCATGTACGATTATTTAAGCCCTGTATTTATCCAGATTTGCGGTTATACCGCTGATGAGATGAATGCCATGCCCCTCGATATGGTTTTGGGTTTGATGCACCCCGACGATGTGTTTAAAGTGAATCGGGTTATTGCCGAGGCCTTGGCATCAACCCTTTCCGGCGCAATTTACCATACGGACTATCGCTTCAGACATAAAAGGGATGGCAGGTATCGTTGGCTTCATGATAAATTCACTGTCATGTATGATTTGCAGGGTAAACCTTCTGCGCTGATTGGAAGTGTGAGCGATATTACCGAACGCAAACAAGCAGAAGAGGCACTCCGCGAAAGTGATTCTTTATTACGTAAGGCACAGCAAATTGCCCACCTGGGATCATGGTCGCTTGATCTCATCAGCAACACCCTTGAGTGGAGTGACGAAATTTATCGGATTTTCGGTGTGCAACCACAGGAATTTAGTGCGACGTATGAAGCATTTCTCGATACGATACATCCCGACGACCGCTACGCAGTTAACGCCGCATATACCACTTCGTTGCAGGAGGGGAAAAATAGCTATGAAATCGAGCACCGGATCATACAGAAGAATACCGGGGAGGTCAGACATGTATATGAAAAATGCGAGCATATCAAAGATGCATCAGGGAATATTATCAGTTCTGTGGGGATGGTACATGATATTACTGACCGCAAAGCTGTTGAACGGGACCTGGAACAAAGCAAGTCCGAATTAAATGCTATTTACGAATTCTCGCATGTAATGATGTGCCTGGTAGATTCAGCCCGGCAGATACTTTTTGCAAACCCTGCATTCACCTCATTAACAGGTATAGAAGAAGAGTTTTTGAAAGGCGGGCAAGCCTGCGGGGTGTTTGGGTGCATTAATGCCTTAGAAAATATTCGGGGTTGCGGTTTCGGCACGAATTGCGGGAATTGTAATTTAAGATTGGCCATGGAGGATACCCTTCTAACCGGGAAAGGGCATATCAATATTGAATACCATGCCATCCTGTTACAAAAAGGAGAAAGCAGGGAGGTGTACTTACTTGGCTCAACCGCACTAATCGAAAGTAATAATCAACGGAACCTGTTGCTTTGTCTTCACGACATCACAGAACGCAAAAAGGCGGAAGTTGCACTTAAAGAAAGCGACATTAAATTACGCAAACTTAACGACACACTTGAAAAACAAGTTGAAGAACGTACAAAGAAACTCGAAACCATCAATAGGGAACTGACCTTTCACCTTAAGGAGATCGAGCAGTTTCTTTACATTTCATCCCATGATCTTTCTGAACCGCTGAATACACTTACCAACTTCACCCAACTTCTTCATGATGAATATGCAGGGAAACTGGATAAAGTTGGTAACACGAGCATTGATTTCATCTTTGATTCGGCAACCCGGATGAAATTGCTTTTAAAGGGCTTACTCGATTACTCATTATTGGGGAAAGGTAGTGTCAAATCCAGTGTTGACTGCAATGAGGTAGTCGCTGAAGTTCTTTCAGACCTGGGCGATGCGATCAAAACAAATGATGCAAGGATTGTCGTGACGGATCTGCCCCGGTTAAATGCACATGAAACAGAGATAAGGTTGTTGTTCCAGCACCTGATAAACAATGCGATCAAATTCCGCAGGAAGGAATTACGTCCGGAAATAAATATTTCAGCCGGACATCATGAACAAGAATGGAAGTTTGCCATTGCAGACAATGGTATTGGCATTAAGGAACATGACAAAGAAAAAATTTTTATCATCTTCAGGCGGATGGTGAAGCGCGATGAATATGAAGGAACGGGTATTGGTCTTGCCCATTGCAAAAAAATAGTGGAGTTGCATGGAGGCAGGATCTGGGTGGAGGACAATGAAGCAGGAGGGTCAACTTTTTGCTTTACCATTCCGGGTTGAAAATTTGAGAATTTGGAAATTTGAGGATTTGAAAATTTGAAAATTTTAGGGTTTGAAAACGGATTAGATTAAATCCTGCAGCCTTACAAACTATTCATCGGAAAATTTCAAGATCAATCCAGATTAGTGCTGTTATCACGGGATAATTGTAATATTTTTGCCAAAAAATTACTGTATGATCCACCAGGCACTACTGAACCCCAAAAGCATTGTTGTTGTGGGCGGTTCCAACGATGTACACAAACCCGGCGGAGCCGTTCTCCGCAATCTGATAGAAGGCAATTTTCAGGGAAAATTGTATGTTACCAACCTTAAAGAGACAGAAGTTCAAGGGATCAAAAGTTTTCAGGACGTGGACCAGCTGCCGGATGTCGACCTTGCAATTCTGGCAGTTGCTGCAAAATTTGTTCCCTGTACCATTGAAATGCTGGCGTATGGAAAAAATACCCGGGGTTTTATCATTCTTTCAGCCGGTTTCAGTGAAGAGAGCGCTGAAGGTAAAGTCCTTGAACAGCAGGTTATTGAAATTGTTGAAAATGTTGGCGGCTCACTGATCGGACCCAATTGCATCGGGGTTCTTACCCCTGCGTATCACGGCGTCTTTACGAAACCAATTCCCAAACTCGATCCCAAAGGCTGCGACTTTATTTCAGGATCCGGAGCCACGGCAGTTTTCATCATGGAGGCCGGAATACCCAAAGGGCTTACCTTTTCACAGGTTTTCTCTGTTGGCAACAGTGCCCAGTTGGGTGTGGAGGAGATCCTGGCGCATCTTGATGAAAGTTTCGACCCCCTCACCAGTTCCAGGATTAAATTATTATACATTGAAACAATTTCAAAGCCTCAGTTGTTGTTGAAACACGCCTCTTCGCTCATCAGAAAGGGGTGCATGATTGCGGCTGTCAAAGCCGGATCGTCTGATGCCGGCAGCCGTGCTGCTTCATCGCATACGGGCGCCCTGGTCAGCCCCGATGTTGCAGTTGACGCACTCCTACGCAAAGCCGGAATTGTACGTTGCAATGGCCGGGAAGACCTCATCAGTGTGGCTTCCGTATTCACATATCCGGAACTTAAAGGCGACAATATTGCTGTGATCACGCATGCCGGCGGGCCGGCGGTGATGCTTACTGATGCTTTGTCCAATGCCGGAATGCACGTTCCTCATCTCGAAAATAAAGCATGTGGAGAGCTTTTGCTGCAGTTGTACCCGGGATCTTCGGTTGCCAACCCCATCGACTTTCTTGCAACCGGGACTGCTCAGCAACTTGGAACCATACTCGATTACTGTGATGCGCAATTCGATGAAATTGACGGAATGGCAGTGATTTTCGGAACACCTGGACTATCAACGGTGTTCGATGTTTACGATTTGCTTGACAATAAAATGAGGTCTTCTAAAAAACCAATTTTCCCTATCCTTCCATCAGGACTTACCGCCAGGGACGAAATTATGGAATTTGTATCCAAAGGGAATGTGTTTTTTTCGGATGAGGTAATTTTCGGCAACGCAGTTGCAAAAGTATTTCATACGCCAAAGCCGGCTAATGAAAATCTGGTATTACCGGACGTTGATGTAAAAGCTATCCGTGCCATCATTGAGAATTCACCAGATGGTTATATTCCTCCGGCAGCCATCCAGGGACTAATGGATGCATGCGCGATTCCACGGGCAGGAGAAGCAGTGGTTACCTCTGCTGATGATGCCGTGAGATCGGCAAAACAGCTTGGTTTTCCGGTCGTGATGAAGGTGGTGGGCCCTGTGCATAAATCCGATGTGGGAGGGGTAGTCCTTCACGTGAAAGATGAAACGAATGTTTCGAGGGAATTCGAACGCATGATCCGGATTCCCGATACTACAGCGATCCTCATCCAACCGATGCTGTCGGGGATTGAGCTGGTCATCGGCGCAAAGTACACTCCACCATTCGGGCACACGATCCTTTGCGGGATGGGAGGAATTTTTATTGAAGTACTGAAAGATGTGGCCACCGGGTTATCCCCGATGAACAAACAAGAAGCGCTTGCCATGATCCGCAGCCTGAAAAGTTATAAAATCATCCAGGGGGTTCGCGGTCAGAAAGGAGTAAATGAAGAGATGTTTGCTGATGTGATGCTACGACTCTCAGCTTTACTCACCGCGGCGCCGGAAATCATCGAACTCGATTTCAACCCGTTACTGGGATCAGCCGACAGGGTGGTGGCTGTAGATGCGAGGATTTGCTTGGAGAAGGGGTGAGATGGTGGGCGAGTGGGCGAGTGGGCGAGTAGCCGGGAAACAAGCAAACATTCACCTGTCACCTGTCACCTGTCACATCACTCCAATCTGCTGCAAAAAAATCCAGACCAGCCCAGGTTTCAATGCAATTGTAAAAACCAATCCAAACAAGGCACCCCAAAGGTGGGCATCGTGTCCGATGTTGTCGCGGCTGTTTTTGGCCATGTAATATTCATAGGCGACATAGAGGACACCAAAAACAGGAGCAGGGATCGGGACAGGGATCAAAAAGAGGTAGATTTTTCCGGCAGGATAGAGGATGATGCTTGCAAACACCACTGCCGCAACAGCTCCGGAGGCTCCGACTGCATTGTAGAATACATCATTTTTGTGCTTGCCATAGGAGGGAATGATGGAGAGTATGAGCCCGCCAACGTAAAGAAGGATGTAATATAAACCTGCCTTCTGTGGAAAATATATTTTAAAATAGGACTCAACGATAACACCAAAGGAATAAAGCACCAGCATGTTGATGAACAGGTGAACATATCCTGCATGAAGAAATCCATACGTAAAAAACCTGTACCACTGGTTGCTGTGCTTAACATCATACGCATTGAACCTGAGTTTTGTAAATAACTCCTCGTTGCTCATGGCAAAAGCCGAAATGGCCGCAGTGATGAAGATGATAAGGTAGGTCAGGACCATGGTGAGTGGGTAAATGGGTAAACTGGTGACCAGGTGGTCAGGTGGCCAAGTGACCTGGTACACAAGTAAATTCCAGTTTGAAAAATTACTTTGTTGTTTCGGTTTTTTGATCTTTGGTGAAGTCAATTTCGGATCCAAGCATGCTGTGGGGGATCATGAACACAACAAACAGGACAACGGACGCTATGATTGGCCACAGTTTGTTTTCCCGGTTTTTCTTCATGACAAAGAGCGCGATGGCCCAGAAAATAAAACCAACAAGCGATTTATTGTCGGTGAGGTCGTGACCGAAAGGCCATCCGGTCCAATAGGCATCAAAGGCAAATTTCTGAACAATGGGTCCCAGGATAAGTCCGCCGATTCCGACTGAAATAACTGTTATCCAGGCATATAAATAAGTATTCTTACCTCTGAAAATAACCATCAGTCCGGTCAGGGCAGAGAACAACATCGCCATAAACATAAAGAAGATATGCGGGAAGAGAATATATCTTGGAACATATCCGGTATAACGCAAAACAGCAGGATGATCGTTGAGTAATACACGCTGATCCCCTTTGATCAGAGTGACTTCATACATGATTTTTCCGGCTGGCGGCTGGTGGGGAAGTG
This sequence comes from uncultured Bacteroidales bacterium, assembly GCA_903875045.1. GTDB lineage: Bacteria > Bacteroidota > Bacteroidia > Bacteroidales > FEN-979 > CAIVAT01. Next base: position 72,662 of record CAIQUS010000094.1, on the reverse strand, counting down.
CCCCAACCAATGTGTCGCCATGACGTACCATTGGATTTACCTGCCAGTTATCAAAGCTTTTAAAACGGCGAAGCATGATTTCACCCTTGACCGAGGTGTCGGCAACCAACACTGTCACTTTTGCATCATCCGACAGATCATAAGATCTGATCAGTTTGAATTTGATCTGCTGTCCGGCAATTTCAGCATGTCCCCTGACCGGATAGGTGGGACCTGTCAACCTTTGATAGTAGGCACTGCCAAGGGTTAAAAAAACAGCAAAAAAGACGATGAGGATGGTTTTAAGCATAGTAGGTTTTTTAATATTGATTTTGCAAAGATAATTATTTGATCTGATATTTTTGCAGCACGTTATACACAGCCTGGTGTATGTTCGTCCGGATGTTCATCTCCGACAACTTCTGATTTCCTGCATTCGGAGAAACACGGTTTGAAAGAAAAATATATAACAACCCGTTTGCAGGATCGGCCCAGATATAGGTACCTGTGAACCCGGAATGTCCGAAGCTCTGGGGTGACGCACTTTTGCATGTCGGGCCATCCAATACCGGATTGAGTGCTGGTTTGTCAAATCCCAGCGCCCGTCGGTTTCCTTTTCCGGGGAATTGAACATGGCTGAATTCTTTGACTGTTGCAGGGGCGAGGTATTGCTTTCCACCATAGCTGCCGTCCTGCAAAAGCATCTGGAGAATTACTGCCAGATCGGCAGTATTACTGAATAACCCGGCATGGCCCGAAACACCTCCTAGCATGGCTGCCCCCGGATCGTGCACATCGCCCCAGACGAGCTGTTTTCTGAATTCGTTGTCGTATTCTGTAGGTATTAGTTGCGACATATTGAAACGGGTGCGGGGTTTAAATCCAATCGTTGACAATCCAAGGGGCTTGTAAAAGGTGGCATCGAGGTAGGTATCAAAAGGTTGATTGCTGATCTGCTCCACGACCAGACGCAGCAGATAAAAGCCAAGATCGCTGTATTTGTAATCACGTGATGCCCTCAATGGTGATGCGGCAATCCGTTTATAAACTGTGTCGTCATAATCCCGGTGGATATAAAGGTTTTGTGCCACCCTTGTCGGAAATTCCGCTGATTGTTCACCCTGATAAATGGCTGGATCCGGTTGCCCGTTCGCCAGAGTTGCTTTGTAAAAAGGTATCCAGTCCTGCAAACCTGCCTGATGCGCCATTACATCACGGATCAGCAGGTTTGACTTGTTGCTGCCTTTCAGGAACGGAAGGTATTTCCCCAGGCTATCCCCGGGTTTTACCTTGCCCTCATCGTATAACTTCATGATGGCAAGTGTCGTGGCTGCAACTTTGGTGACCGAGGCGAGGTCATAAAGGTGCTGCAGGGTTACTTTCACCGTATCTTCATACCGTGGCTGGCCGAATGCTTTCTCATAAAATATTTTCCCATGCTGCGCCAAAAGTATCTGGCATCCAGGGTAAGCACGTGCTTCAATTCCTTTCATGGCCATTGAATCAATCACATCAAGGGCATGCCGGGGAATGCCGATCTCCTCCGGAGAAACAAATTCCAGCCGGGTTTTTTCGGTTTGATCCCCTGTGCCAATAGGGAAAATGGCGGCAGTAACAGGAAGTTTGCCCTTTGCCCCGATGGCGCCGGCAATTACCCCGGCAGCAGCGGTTTCTGTATAGGGATTTCCCTGATAGGCCACAAGAATTGCTTCAGGTTTGACAAGGTTTGGAATTACTTCAAGGGAATAGGGAGTTCCGAAGATGGTAAGAACGGTACGATTGACCCTGGTTACGGTATCAATCAATCTGATCATATCACGGGTAAGTCCGAAAGTATCCCGGGCATTACTGGTGATGCCATGGATACCAATGATCACGATATCAAAAGCGGTAACCTGATTGAAAATGCTGTCGGAAAGGGCTTTAGGAAAATTTCGCGGGGCATTGAACAAAGTTGCCGGCATATACCGGCATAACATTGACTGGAATAAGGTTGGAAGGGAATCCCCAACAGAAAGCACGGCGATTTTACGGCGGTCAAGACCAGTGAGGGGAATGATCTGCAAATCATTTTTTATCAGGGTCATTGAACCGTTGACCATTTTCCTGCTCAGGACCTCCGCCTCCGGTGGATTGAGATCTTCAACAAGGTGATCGAGTTTGACAGGTGGCCTCTTTTGTAGTCCAAGTGTTTGTTTTAGTGCCAGCATGCGTTTGCATCGGGTTTCCAGCAGATCAGCCGCCAGCCAGCCACTGTCGATGGCTGTTTTAATTCCCTGGATGGCTGTTTCCATGTTCTGGGGCAACAATAAAACATCATTGCCCGCCTGCAAGGCTTTCACCTCGATTTCGCCTGGTTTAAAATGTTTGGTAACACCCTGCATATCCAATGCATCTGTAAAAACATATCCCCCGAATCCGAGTTTTTCTTTAAGTAATCCGGTAATCACTTTTTGTGATAGTGTGGCAGGAGTGTTTTTTACAGAATCAAGATTTGGCAGATAAAGGTGTGCGACCATTACCCCCATCACCCCTTCCCTGATAAGCGCTTTGAATGGGAATAGTTCCACCGAGTCAAGCCGTTGCCATGAATGGTTTATAACCGGTAAGTTGAGATGTGAATCCGTGTCGGTGTCGCCATGACCCGGGAAATGTTTGGCAGTGGTCATGATGCCTTCATGTTGCATGCCCTTCATGTAACGAATGCATTTTTGTGCAACGCGTTCGCGGTTTTCGCCAAAGGATCTGAAGTTGATGACCGGATTTTTCGGATTGTTATTGATGTCGGCTACGGGGGCGAAGTTAACCTGAATGCCGAGCCTTTTGCAACCCTGTCCAACCATCCTCCCCATCTCATATATTAACGAATCATCACTGATGGCGCCGAGAGCCAGTTGCCGTGGGAAAGAAAACGCACTGTCGAGCCGCATGCCCAGGCCCCATTCGGCGTCGATGGTAATAAGCACCGGAGTCTGTGTTTCCTGTTGCAACCGGTTTGTGAGGATGGCTTGTTTGACAGGCGATCCTTTGAAGAAACAAACCCCGCCGGCGTTGTATTTTTTCACAATCCCGATCAGACTATCGTTATATACCGAGTCTTTCCATGAGTATGCCCTGATGACACACAGTTGTGCAATGCGCTGCCCGATGGTTAGGGAATTATAGACCGAATCCACCCATTTATTGTCAGAATGCTGACATACGGCTGGTTGAGCTGACAGAATGAGATATACTGAAAGTAGTGATAAGGTTAAGTGCTTCATGATGCAAAAGTCTTAACTTTCAAACTCAAAAAGACGTGAATGTTGTCAAATCTTTTCTTTTTTTATCAACACCCATCCTGGCACTTAGGCTTAATATAATATCTTTGCCCACATAACGTTTAAAATTAATACGAACCTGTCACCCGTCACGTGTCACCTGTCATGAGTCACCAGTCATTCGTAAACCGTAATTTGTCCATCGTCGATATTCAATAAAAAATGCTGTCAATCCAGGAATTAGAACAAACCGCCACCCAAGTCCGTCGTGATATAATCAGAATGGTCCACGGGGCATCATCTGGCCATCCGGGTGCCTCACTCGGCTGCGCTGACTTTCTTGTGGCACTCTATTTTAAGATCATGAAACCAGATCCAGGGCAGTTTACCATGGATGGTGCCGGAGAGGATCTGTTTTTTCTGTCGAATGGTCACCTGTCGGCCGGATGGTACAGCGTATTAGCCCGATATGGCTACTTTGAAGTTAGTGAGTTGGATACTTTCCGCAAGATGGGTACGCGGTTGCAGGGCCATCCTGCCACAGCAGAGGGTTTACCCGGTATCAGGATAAGCTCCGGCTCTCTCGGGCAGGGATTATCGGTTGCGATCGGGGCAGCCTTAGCAAAGAAAATGAATCACGACGACCACCTGGTTTATTGTCTTATGGGTGATGGTGAACTTCAGGAAGGACAAAACTGGGAAGCACTCATGTTTGCGGCTGGTAAAAAGGTGGATAACCTGGTGGCTGTTGTTGATTATAATGGCGTGCAGATTGATGGTCCGAACGATAAGGTACTCCCCTTGGGCGACCTGCAGGAAAAATTCGAAGCTTTTGGCTGGAATGTGCTCACGATGTATGGCAATGACATGACCGAAGTGGTTGAGACCCTTAAAAAAGCTCAGTGGTTTACCGGCCAGGGGAAACCGGTGATGATCGTTATGACAACCCACATGGGGTTTGGCGTGGATTTTATGATGGATAACCACGAATGGCATGGGGTTTTCCCAAATGATACACAAACACAAACCGCACTGGAACAACTGAATGAAACGATTGGAGACTATTAAAAAGAATAGCGAAAAGCGAAATGCGAAAAGCGAAAAGCGAAATGCGAAAAGTGAAAAGCGAAAAGTGAAAAGCGAAAAACGAATTTCGTCAATTGTCCTGATTTTGGCTTTTCTGTTTATTTCAGTCGGGGTTTTTCCCCAGGGGGTGAAAGAACAGGGTAAGATGAAACCCACAACCCGGATTTTGTTCGTGTTTGATGCCTCCAAAAGTATGTATGGCCGGTGGCAAAGTGATACGAAATTTGGCCTTGCGGTAAAACTTTTTTCAAATATCCTTGATAGCCTTCGCAACCAAACGAACCTGGAACTGGCTTTACGGATGTATGGCAATCAAAAGCAGATCCCACCCCAGGATTGCAACGATACTCGACTCGAAGTTCCATTTGGGAAAGACAATGTTAAAAAGATTAAAAATGCACTTCAGGCCACTATTCCTAAGGGAACCACGCCCATCGCATTTGCGCTTTCGCAGGCACCAAAGGATTTTCCCCCATGTGATAATTGCAGGAATGTGGTGATCCTGATCACTGATGGACTGGAAGAGTGTGGCGGCGATCCTTGTGCTGTTTCTCTCGAATTGCAAAAAAAAGGCATAATGCTCAAACCATTCATCATCGGTATCGGGAAAAATTTCAAGAATCAGTTCGATTGTGTAGGAACTTACTTTGATGCTGCCAATGAAAAGGAATTTCGAAATGCACTTAATGTTATTATTTCAAGAACGTTAAACCCGACCAGCATTCAGGTTAACCTGCTCGATGTTTATGGTAAACCAACCGAAACCAATGTGAACATGACTTTTTATGATAATTTTTCGGGTTTGATAAAATATAATTTCATACACTGTTTGAATGCAAAAGGGCTTCCTGACACTTTGGATATCGATCCGCTGATGACCTATAATATAGTGGTTCATACCATTCCTCCGGTTCATAAGGACACCGTGAAACTGACATCCGGAAAGCACAATATTGTTGGCATTGATGCGCCGCAGGGATATCTTTCCTTTAAGACCAGCGGCAACAGTTCATTGAAGTACCTGCCATGCATCATCAGGAAAAAGGGGGCACATGAAACAATTAATGTTCAGCAGTTTGATCAGATTGAAAAGTATATCATCGGGTCCTACGATGTTGAAGTGCTTTGTATGCCAAGGCTAATAGTGAAGGATGTTGAAATCACCCAAAACCATACCACCAGTGTGGAAATTCCACTTCCCGGTATCGCAGTGATCCAGAAATCGACCAATGGATATGGAAGTTTGTACCTGGAAGATAAACGGAACCTGGTGTGGTTGTACAATCTGAGGGATAACCAGCAGCAACAGGAAACCCTTTATCTGCAGCCCGGAACCTACAGGGTTGTATTCCGTCCCAAATATTCAAATGAGGCATCCTATACAACCGAAAAGACTTTCAAAATTGAACCTGGTCAAACCCTCACATTAAAATTAAATCCAAGCTGAAATGACAGAATATTCTATTCAAGGATCCAAGGATACCCGTTCGGGTTTTGGCGAAGCGTTACACGAACTCGGTAAGCAAAATCCTGAGGTGGTTGCTTTGTGTGCTGATCTTACGGGGTCGTTAAAGATGGAAGCCTTTGCTGCCGAGTTCCCTGACCGTTTTATCCAGGTGGGTATTGCTGAAGCCAACATGATGGGTATCGCTGCCGGACTGACTATTGGCGGAAAAATTCCTTTTACCGGAACCTTTGCCAATTTTTCTACCGGAAGGGTATATGATCAGATCAGGCAATCGATTGCATACTCGAATAAAAACGTAAAAATATGCGCTTCACATGCCGGGGTTACATTGGGTGAGGATGGCGCCACACACCAGATTCTCGAAGATATCGGGATGATGAAGATGTTGCCAAACATGACAGTAATCAACCCTTGCGATTTTAACCAGACCAGGGCTGCCACCCTTGCAATTGCAAACCATAACGGACCTGTTTATCTGAGGTTTGGGCGGCCAAAGTGGCCCAATTTCACGCCAAAGGGACAGCCCTTTGTGATCGGAAAGTCTCTTTTACTGAATGAGGGAAAGGATGTGACGATATTCGCAACCGGACATCTGGTCTGGAATGCGTTGCAGGCATGTAAAATTCTTGAAAATCAAAATATTTACGCGGAAGTTATCAATATACATACGATCAAACCTCTCGATGAAGAGGCTATTCTCGCCTCTGTGCTCAAAACGGGATGTGTGGTGTCGGCTGAGGAACACATGCGCAACGGAGGCCTTGGCGACAGCATCGCTCAGCTTTTAGCCAGGAAATACCCGGCCCCGATGGAGATGGTTGCTGTGAACGATAAATTTGGCGAAAGCGGTAAGCCCGAAGAGCTGCTGGTAAAATTTGGTCTGGATATTCCGGATATCGTGGAAGCAGCTATCCGGGTCATTGCCAGGAAACCTTCCAGGTTTTAAAAACCGGAAGGTTTTTATCCCATTCTTTTGGTGTGATCGTTGCGTGACAACAGGATAGGAATTTCCCTGTCAACATACAATGGCACCGTTTCAACGGTTACATTACTCGTATCCAGGCCCAGCGCCCTCACTTCGGTAATCCCAAACCGCTTGAAAATTGCATAAAGATCCATGACAAACTGCTCCCTTGGGGGAAAATCAAAGTCGTAATTCTGAATCCGGTCGATGACCACAAACCTGAAATCGGCACTGACATAGTGTTTTCTCAGCGATTCATACCGGCTTAATATGTCAATTTCCTGATTATGGCTCATCTCCTCAAGCACTTGCCTGAAAAAAAGGTTTACCCTTGGCTGAACCTTGAACCCGATCTTAAAATCAACTTTGATCAGAATTTCAGGTATGATATGGGTGATTTTATATTCCAGTACATGTGGCTCATCCAGAATGTCGACGTGCAGCATCCAGTATAGATCTGCACGTTTTGGGTGTTTGTTCAGGATCGAATAGATGATTTTTGATTCGACGTCAGTCCCTTTATTGGCTTTGGTAAGAAATACGAGGTTTGTCGCATATTTCGGTATCGTCTGATCGTGGCTCAGATCCTTGATGACTTCAACATAATCGTCAATTTGCAGAAATTCGATGAAACTGTTCTTGATCCGCCGTCCGTTAAACCAAACGTACATGATCATGAACAAGAATCCTCCAAGCAACAGGGTAAACCAGCCGCCATGCATGAATTTGTTGAGATTTGCTATCAGGAATGAACCCTCGATCGAAAGATACACCACGAGGAAAACGATGATCACATAAATGGGAATTTTTTTATAGAAGAGATATATGCTCAGAAGGCTCGTAGTCATCAGCATCGTAATGGTGATCGACAGCCCGTATGCTGCTTCCATGTTTGAAGAGCGTTGAAAAAACAAGACCACGAAAAGGCAGGAAAAATAAAGCATCCAGTTGATGCTGGAAATGTACATCTGTCCTTTGATGTTGGTGGGGTAATTAATCTTGATTTTTGGCCAGAAATTAAGCGAGATGGCTTCACTGATAAGGGTATATGATCCACTGATGAGCGCCTGGCTGGCAATGATGGCAGCGGCTGTAGAGATGAGTACTCCGATAATCAGGAACCAGTGTGGCATAATGGCAAAGAACGGATTGGTCCATTCGTAAATGCTGTCGGAATTCAGGATGATCCAGGAGCCTTGTCCGAAATAATTGAGCAGAAGTGTTATTTTGACATAAACCCAGGTGATCCGGATATTTTTCAACCCGCAGTGACCAAGGTCTGAATAGAGTGCTTCCGCTCCGGTTGTACAAAGAAATACGGCCCCCATGAGGAGGAATCCCTGCGGGTACTTTGTGAGAAAAATATATGCATAATGAGGATCAATGGCCTTCAGGATCATCGGGCTCTTAATGATCTGCGAAAATCCCAGTACGCCCAGCATGGCAAACCAGATGAACATGATGGGACCGAAGGATTCACCAACTGCCTTGGTCCCGAATTTCTGAACGAAAAACAGCCCGGTGATGATAATGATAACGATTGGTACCACCGGAATTCTCGGATTGACAATACTCAGCCCCTCAACTGCAGAAACGATGGTGATGGATGGGGTAATTACCCCGTCGGCCAAAAGGGTACTTCCGCCGATAATGGCAAAAAAGTAGGCCCATTTGGCCCTCTTCCTGATAAGGGCAAATAGTGAGAAAATTCCACCTTCTCCGTTATTGTCGGCACGAAGGGTAATGATGATGTATTTGACCGTTGTCTGAAGGGTCAGGGTCCAGAAAATACATGAAAGACCGCCCATGATAAAAGGTGCGGTGATAGAACTGGCCCCGCCAACAATGGCTTTCATCACATATAACGGGGAGGTGCCGATATCTCCGTAAATGATTCCGAGGGTGATGAGCAAACCCGCAGCCGAAATGGCCTGGGTATGCGATTTTTGAACTGTAGCCCGCATAGAGGTAACGGATTAGCCTGTGAATAAAAACAGGGTGCAAATGTAAACTTTTTTCAGCCCGGTATTTTCACACACGTGCAAAACCCTCCGGTATTAATTGAGCCGGCCTATCCGTAATGTTTGGTAAGATCGTTCCTGACGAGCAAAACAGGGGTCTCCTTGTCAATATAAAGTGGAACTGTTTCAACAGTCACATTGCTGGTATCCAGACCAAGCGACCGGACTTCACCGATGCCAAACCTTTTCAGGATCGCGTAAAGATCCATGATAAACTGTTCTCTGGCAGGGAAATCAAAATCGTAATTCTGAATCCGGTCGATGATCACAAAACGAAAATCGCTCGAAACGTTGAATTGTCTTAGTGAATCATAATGGCTAAGCAGGTCGATTTCTTTATTCCGGCTCATTTCTTCAAGTACCTGTCTGAAAAACAGGTTGATCCGGGGTTGTACCTTGAAACCGATTTTGAAATCAATTTTGATTAAAATTCCCGGGATAAGCTGCGTGACCTTGTATTCGAGTACGTGAGGTTCGTCAAGTATGTCGATATGGAGCATCCAGTAGGTATCTGCCCGCTTCGGTTGCTTGTTTAATATAGAATAAATGATCTTTGATTCAATATCAGGTTCCCTGTTGGCTTTGGTTAGGAAAACCAGGTTTGTGGCATATTTTGGAATTGATTTGTCCCTTGAAAGCGCTTTGATCACATTAACATAGTCATCAATACGGAGAAACTCAATAAAACTGTTCTTGATTTTGCGTCCGTTAAACCATACGTACATGATAATGAACAGAATACTGCCCAACATGAAGGTAAAATACCCGCCATGGAGAAATTTATTGAGGTTGGCGATAAGGAATGATCCTTCAATGGTAAGGTATACCAGCATAAAGAGCGCGATCATGTATTTTGGCACATGCTTGAAATAGAGATAAATTCCAAGCAGGATGGTTGTCATTAACATGGTGATGTTGATCGTAAGTCCGTATGCTGCCTCCATGTTGGCCGATTTCTGAAAAAAGAGGACGATGCCTACACAACATATATAGAGAATCCAGTTGATGCTGGAAATGTACATTTGCCCTTTGATATTTGTCGGGTAATTGATTTTAACCTTAGGCCAGAAATTCAGGGAGATGGCTTCGCTGATCAGCGTAAAAGAGCTGGTTATCATTGCCTGGCTTGCGATGATGGCTGCAACGGTGGCAATGATGATACCGGGCATCAGAAACCACGCAGGCATGATGGAAAAGAAAGGATTGGTCCATTCATTTACGAAATCGGCATTTTTCAGGATCCATGCCCCCTGTCCGAAATAATTCAGCAACAGGCATACTTTCACAAAACCCCAGGTAGCCCTGATGTTGTTCCGGCCACAATGTCCGAGGTCGGAATAGAGTGCATCGGCCCCTGTGGTACATAAAAATACTGCGCCCAGCAGGATAAAACCTTTCGGGTATTTTGTGAGAAAATCGAAAGCATAGGCAGGGTTCATTGCATTCAGAATTTCAGGGTATTCAATCAGTTGAATAAAGCCGAGAATCCCGAGCATTGAAAACCATATAAACATAATCGGGCCGAATGATTTCCCAATCATCTTGGTCCCGAATTTTTGAATCAGGAATAATAATGTAATGATGATCACTGCAATTGGTACCACCGGGATGCGCGGGTTTTTGATCAGCAACCCTTCAACGGCAGAAACGATGGTAATGGCCGGGGTGATAATGCTGTCGGCAAGTAAGGTACATCCACCAATAATTGCAAAGAGAAATGCCCATTTGGCTCTTTTTCTGATGAGTGCAAAAAGGGCGAAAATTCCACCCTCCCCTCTGTTGTCGGCACGCAGGGCAAAGGTGATGTACTTGATGGTGGTTTGCATTGTAAGGGTCCAGAAGATACACGAAAGTCCGCCAATGATGAATGAAGCATGGATGGAGTTGGCACCGGCAACGATGGCCCTCATGACGTAGAGCGGGGAGGTTCCGATATCCCCGTAAATTATTCCCAATGTGACCACCAGCCCGGCAGTAGTTATTTTGTCAATTTCGTTTTTACTAACGGACTGGTTCATGTTGTTTATGTAACCTTGTTCTTATTCAGATATTTTTGAAGGAAAGCAATGATCATTGGCATCAGGGAAATAAAAATTATGACCAGGATGACAATGGTGAAATTATTTTTCACAAGCGGAATATTGCCAAAAAAGTAACCGGCGATACAAAACGATGCAACCCACAGGAATCCACCGATAATGTTGAATGAGGTAAATCGTTTATAGGTCATGGTACCGATACCGGCAACAAAGGGTGCAAATGTTCTGATGATGGGCATAAACCTGGCAATGATAATGGTTTTTCCACCGTGCTTTTCATAAAAGGCGTGGGTTTTATCCAGGTATTCGCGTTTGATCAGCCGGTAATTCTTTTCATATACAGCCTGCCCCAGGTACCTGCCTGTAAAGTAATTGACCGTATCGCCCAAAAATGCTGCAAAAGTGAGCAATGGAACAAGGATCATGATACTAAGCGGCTCCCCATCCATGGCGGCAACAGTACCTGCGGCAAAAAGCATGGAATCACCTGGTAAAAAAGGTGTGACCACAAATCCTGTCTCCATAAAAACAATAGTGAATAACAAAAGATAAGTCCATGTCCGGTAATCTGTAACCCATTGTTGAAGATGGATATCGATGTGCAGAATGATGTCGAAAAAATTCTTTAAGGTCTCTAACATTGGTGACGGGGTATTTGTTATTTGAACGGGTAAATTTACAATTTTTAACGAATGGCAAATATAAGGCAAGAAAAATGATTGAAGATCATAGAATTTATCTAAATAATTTATTAACAATTATTTAACAAAGTGTGGTTCCCTGTTGCCTCAGAAATCGCTATATTTGCCAATCAATGAAAGTTCATCCGATTATAATATTCAGAATTCTTCTTCCCCTTGCGGTTCTTTTCTGCTATGGGATAAATGCATATTCGAATCCCGGGATCAGCAGAATCAGCATCCACCTTGCTTCAGGTTCCGGAGATGTTGGGTTTACCCTGAGTGAGGATGCTGATTCATTTTGTGATGATCAGATGTATGAAACTCTTGTTTTTAGTTCCAATACAACGCTCTTCTTTCCGATGTCCATCCAACGGCATTGCTTTTTGACCACTGAATTCTGCTGTGCCGTTTGGCAACCGCCAAAGATTTCCTGACAATATTTACGATCAGCAATCAGATTCAGCATGGGTTTCAACACCTGTTCCCTGAATTTGTAATGCATTATCTATTTGATTATAATTTAGTTTATTCATTTTAATGATAAATATTATGGGATTCGATGATTTATTTGAAGATAAACGCAGCCATCATGGAAATTACCGGGGATATGGATATCAGGACCATCATGGCCACCATGATGACCATGATTACCAAAGATATTCGCATGGGCAGTACCCATCACATCATGGGTACAATGACCATCAGAAATGGTTGGCCATTCTGAACAAGATCCGGAGTAATAAAAAGCTGCAGCTTTTAGTTGCAGTGGCAGTCGTCGTGATTTTGATCATCGCTGTCGGGCTGATTATTGCATTGTTACCCTTGATCATAAAGATTTTTAATTATATAAGTCAGAATGGTTTGCAAAGTATCCTCGATGGGGTAACCAGTTTTCTGGACAAACTCTGGAAAGGTTCGGGAAAATAATTTTCCATAAGGGAAACCCTTCAGGATCTTCAGGTCTTTATTCTGTTATCCCGGGATGACAGGTATTATAAATTATGTAATCTTCAGAACGATGATAACCTACATGCTGATTTTTGGTGTATTTATGATCCTAAGCTGGCTTATTAGCTGTCAGCTGAAATCAAGGTTCAAAAAATACGCCCGCATACCTATGAATTATGGTATGTTTGGAAACGATGTTGCTGAAAAAATGCTTCGTGAAAACGGAATTTATGATGTGAAAATCTCATCGGTAAAAGGTGAACTCACTGATCATTATGATCCATCAACCAAAACCATTAATTTAAGCCGCGAGGTGTACTTCGGAAACCATGTGGCGGCAGGAGCTGTCGCTGCGCATGAATGTGGCCATGCCATTCAGCATGCACACGCTTACCCTTGGCTGAATGTACGCTCAGCCCTGGTACCTGTGGTAAGTTTCGCATCAAATTGGGTCCAATGGATTTTGCTGGGCGGGGTGTTGGTTATGAGCGTTTTTCCACAATTACTGCTGGTGGGAATTGCTTTGTTTGCACTTACAACCATTTTCAGTTTTATTACTTTGCCAGTTGAGATCAATGCAAGTAAAAGGGCTTTGGCCTGGTTAAATACAGCCGGTGTTACAAACACTTCGTCGCACCAAAAAGCGCAGGATGCATTGAAATGGGCTGCATATACGTATGTTGTGGCTGCACTTGGCTCACTTGCCACTTTGTTGTATTACATTATGATTTATATTGGAAAAAGAGATTGATGCCTTGAATCAACAACTAATTTAACCCTGTAACCAATGAAGATTGATTTTGATCCCGGAAAAATTTTGGGGCTTAGTGCTGAAGAGGCTGCGAAAAAACTCATTTCCGAAGGTTATAATGAATTGCCCTCTTCGAAATCGAGAAATTTTATCACCATTGCCCTAGGGGTTGTCAAGGAACCCATGTTTCTGCTGTTGGTGGCCTGCGGAGCCCTTTACATGGTATTGGGAGATATCCAGGAGGGCATGATGCTCCTTAGTTTTGTCTTTGTTATCATGGGCATTGAATTTTATCAGGAAAAGAAAACAGAGAAGGCGCTTGATGCGTTGCGGGATCTGGCCAGTCCCCGTGCGCTGGTTATACGCGATGGGGTGGAAGTCAGAATTGCAGGAAGAGAGGTTGTAACAGGCGATGTGTTGGTTTTGCAGGAAGGCGACCGGGTTCCGGCTGATGCAACTGTTCTGTCGTCTGTTAGCCTGCTGGCTGATGAATCGTTGCTTACCGGCGAATCTGTTCCGGTCCGGAAGCAGGATTGGGATGGCAAAACCGAGGGTTCACAACCTGGTGGCGATGATCTTCCGTTCGTATATTCCGGTTCGATGATCGTGCAGGGTTCTGGCATGGCTAAAGTTTCTGCAACAGGGATCCATACGGAAATAGGGAAGATCGGCAAGGCGATTTCAGAGGTCAAAGAAGAACCTACCCGGCTCAAAAAGGAGATGGGGGTCCTTGTAAAACGACTGGCCATTACAGGGTTTGTGCTGTGCTTGCTTGTTATTGCTGTGTATACAATGACGAGAGGCGACCTTTTAAAAGGCTTCCTTGCCGGGATTACCCTTGCCATGGCCATGCTGCCGGAGGAATTTCCTGTGGTGCTTGCCATATTTCTTGCCCTCGGCGCCTGGCGGATGTCAAAAAAAAATGTACTTACCCGAAAACCTTCTGCCATAGAAACGCTGGGATCAGCAACGGTTTTGTGTACCGATAAAACGGGTACCCTGACTGCCAATAAAATGACCGTCCAGAAGCTTTTTAACGGGACTGTTTTTTTTGATGCCAACAAGGAAAATGAGTTGCCGGAAACCTTTCACAGTGTAGTGGAGTACGGTATTCTTGCCAGTCAGGTCAACCCCTTCGATCCGATGGAGAAAGCCATCACACGGCTTGGCGATCAATATTTGTCTGGCACCGGGCACCTGAACCATGAATGGGAGATGGTGCGCGAATACCCCCTTACGCGTGACTTGCTTGCCATGTCGCGTGTTTTCTTTGATCGTAAAACTGGCACGAGAAGCATTGCCGCCAAAGGGGCACCTGAAGTTGTGTTCGACCTTTGTCACCTGACGGACGAAATCCGAACCATATACGCACGTGCGATCGAAGAGATGGCCAATAACGGATTACGTGTTCTTGGCGTTGCCATGTCGCAGATCACTTTGGATGAACTTCCTGAAAATCAGCATGATTTTGAATTTGAATTCCTGGGATTGATCGGACTTTCCGACCCCATCCGGCCTGAGATAAGCAAGTCAGTTGCCGAATGTTACCGTGCCGGGATCAGGGTCATTATGATCACTGGGGATTATCCGGTGACTGCTATGAGCATCGCCAGGGAAATCGGGTTGAAGAATCCTGATACTTGTATCACAGGATTTGATTTGAAATCGATGACAGAAGAGGAACTTTGTTCCAGGATCGGGAATGTGAACGTTTGCGCCAGGGTGGTTCCGGAACAGAAGCTTTTAATTGTAAATGCATTGAAGAAAAACGGGGAAATAGTGGCCATGACAGGCGATGGAATCAATGATGCCCCGGCTCTGAAGGCTTCCCACATCGGAATTGCAATGGGTGAAAAGGGTACGGATGTGGCCCGGGAGGCATCTTCACTGGTGCTGATGGATGACAATTTTTCATCGATCGTTGCCGGAAACGCCATGGGACGCCGTATTTTTGATAACCTTCAAAAAGCGCTCGGATATATTTTTGCAATCCATGTGCCGATAGCAGGATTATCATTGATACCAATCCTGTTGATTGACCTGCCGCTTATTTTGTGGCCTATCCATATCGTTTTCCTCGAACTCATCATTGACCCTGCCTGCTCAATGATCTTTGAAGCGGAGAAGGAGGAGAAAAATGTGATGGACCGTCCTCCCCGGGATATCAACGAAAAGTTTTTCGGCATTAAAAAAATTCTTCTCAGTTGCATGCAGGGGATTAGCATCCTTGTTTTTGTGATGGGTGTCTATTTATTCAGCTATTATACCGGACATCCTGAAGGACAAATCAGGGCGATGTCATTCATGACACTTATTGCAGCAAACATAGCTGTGATCATGTCAAACCGTTCATGGACCCGAAGCATTTTCGAGGTGCTCACGATAAGTAACAAAGCTGTTACCTGGGTAGTAGGGGGGGCAGTCTTTTTTATGATTCTGATAATGAATATTCCGTTCTGTCTGCAACTGTTTCAGTTTGAGAAGATCGGAATTGGAGATTCACTGATTTGCCTCGGAGCTGGTGTGCTTACCATTACCTGGTTTGAAATATACAAGGCTGTGAAGTTTCGCAGAAAGCAGTCCGTGGTATCCTGATCAAACAAAGATCATTCGCAGAAAGTAGAAGAGCAGCCCTGAAAGGATTACTGTAAACGGAATGGTGATGAGCCATGCGATCAGGATGTTCTTAACCGTTCCCATCCGGAGGTTTTGCCGGCCGCTGCCTGCAACCATGGTTCCTGCGATCCCCGATGATAAAACATGGGTAGTGCTTACCGGCAAACCGAACATGGTTGAAACACCGATGGTGCTTGCAGCCACGAGTTCTGCACTGGCGCCCTGTGCATAAGTGAGATGTGTTTTGCCTATTTTCTCGCCAATGGTAACCACAATGCGCTTCCAGCCGATCATGGTACCAAACCCGAGCGATAGCGACACCAACAGGATAACCCAACGGGGTGAATATTCGGTATTTGCTTTAAATTTTTTGAGGTTTGAGGTAATGATGGCAACCCGGTCAGGCGAAACCTTTGAACCAGGCTGTGTTTTGATGTGTTTAAGAATGGATTCCGTTTTTTTAGATACAACGATGATGGCCTTCCTCATTCCGAAGTGATCGTCCTTTTTAAGGTCATCGAATGTTTTCACGCCATTCAGGGTCACTTTCATAAATTCAAGGTTAGTGACAACCGCATGGAGGGATTCACGGTCAGCCGGGCCAAATGAATTGGTATCGAGATGGGTGAGGTTCCATTCGATTTGTCGTGTTTGATAAAGCAGGTTTTCAGGTTTCTTAGACCTGTCGACAGAAAAGTATGCCGGTGAAAATCCTATGAGTATCAGCATGATGAGACCAACACCTTTTTGACCATCGTTGGATCCATGAGCATAACTTACACTGGTACAGGTTAAAATAAGTATACTTCGGATCCAGAGCGGTGGAGCTTTCTTCGCAGGTGGTTCCTTGAAAATCATCTTATTTTTAACAGTCTTTCTGAGAATAAACATTAACAGCAAGGCGAACCCGAAACCGAACACGGGTGATATCAGCAAAGAGAGTCCAACATCAATGACCTTGTTCCAGTTCAGGGCGTAAGTTGTAACGCCGGGCAGAAAGTAAAAAGCCAGCCCAACACCAAAGATCGATCCGATAAGTGTGTGTGAACTGCTGCAGGGGATACCAATATACCATGTGGCAAGGTTCCAGATAATGGCAGTGAAAATCAATGCAAATATCATGGATATGCTGTGCATCAGGTTTTGATCGACCAAAAGTTCAACCGGCAACAGGTTTACAATGCCCATGGCTACTGCTATTCCCCCGACATTCACCCCGATGAAATTCCAGAGTCCCGACCAGACAACCGCTGTGGTTGGTTTTAGTGAATGTGTATAAATGACTGTTGCAACAGCATTGGCAGTATCATGGAATCCATTGATGAATTCGAATGTACAGGCAGCAAGTAAACAGATAATTAAAAGGATGGTATAGGAGGTGTCAAGGCCAAACATATAGGTTTCAATAGCGGTGTAAGGGACTTACCAAAAAAATGAGCCGGAAAATTAACAAGAAAATCCCGAATGGCAAGTGATTGTTAAGAATTAAGTATAAGTATTGAGGTTGCTTTTGCTCTGTTTGTCTATTAATCTGAATCCCTCTTTTAATAAAAACGGGGTAAAAATAGTAGTAAGCAAGGCCATGAGCACCAGGATGGAGAAAACAGGAACATCGATAAACCCTTTCGCAAGGGCAATGTTGGCTATAACCAGTTCCATGATGCCACGGGCATTCAACCCAAGGCCGAGGGTCAATGATTTTGACTGGCTAAACCCGGCCAGTCTTCCTCCAAGATAACCTCCGAAGATTTTACTGAAGAAAGAGGCAAACAGGATCACTACCACCAGAAGGCTGTTGTCAAGGGCCGAAAAGTTAAAAGAGATACCCATCGTTGCAAAAAAGATTGGTGCCAGAAAGCCCATGGTAATACCTGAAATGCTTCGCTGAACCTTTTCAAAATCACGGTTGGCGAACATACTTCGCGGTATCAGGATGGCACCGAAAAAGGCGCCTACCACAAAATGAAGCCCAAGCAATTCGGCTATACTTGAAAAAATCAGTACAAACAGAATAACCACCGCAAAAAGCGACTCTTTGCCACGCAGGTATTGTAAAAATTTATTCACGATCGGATTGAAAACATTTACTTTTCTTTTTGCCAGTTTAAAAAAGTGGTAAGCCACAACCAGGATCGAAGTGAAAAGCCCCACCTTCAAGGCGGTAAACAGGATAGAGAAGGTGAGGTCCCTGATGTTTTTTGTAGAATCATTGAAATCGAGAATGATTCCCAGGATAAGCAGGGCAACAATGTCATTGAATATAGCTGCTGAGATAATTCGCTGTCCTACAGATGTTTTAAGTTTGCCAAGATCCATCAGGATCCTGATACTTACCGGTAAGGCAGTAATCGCAATGCAAAGGCCAAGAAAAATAGTAAAGGTGTTTGAAAAATGAAAAACCAGTCCGATGGCTATCCCGCTGGCCATTGGAATAATAAATCCAAGCAAGGCGATCCAGATATTCCTTCCCATGATTGAATTTCTGATCTCCTCCACCTCAATCTCCATACCTGCCAGTACGATCAGCATGAATACCCCCAGTTCGGCGATCACTTTGATTTCACCGGCACTGGAAATGATGTTTAGCAGCGAAGGGCCAAGGATAACCCCCGCTATCACCTCTCCAATCATGGAAGGCTGCCTGAGCCGCTCTGCCAGTTCTCCAAGAAGTTTTGCAGACAGCAACAGGATCAACAGGTTGACAATAAAAGGGAGTTGATAGTGGACAAGATGGAACATGCAGACAAAAATTCCTTGATTTTTGTGCAAAGGTACTCTGTTTTTTAATACCTGGTGAAAAAGGATGAAGCCAATTGTGGTGCTCATTGTCCTATAAACACTACCTTTGCGCCCATGGATTTGACTGCACTTTTACAAATTGGCCCTTTCCAAACCAGTTATCTCGAATTGATTGCCGTTGCCTTCGGATTGATCTGTGTGTGGTTTATGAAGAAGGAAAGTTTGCTTGCTTTTCCCTTTGGCATTGTAAATGTACTCATCTACGTTTATATTTTCTTTGTGGCCAGGCTCTATGCAAATGCCGCTATTAACGGATTCTTTTTCCTGATGAGTGTTTATGGCTGGTATAACTGGACCAGAAAAGATTCCAATGATACTGCCATCAGGATTACAAGATGTTCAAAACCTGAATTGTTGCTGAATTTAATTGCAATGATCCTGTTTTTTTTTCATTATCCGGACGGTGCTGGTCCGGTATACGGAAAGCCAGGTCCCTGGCTGGGATGCGATGACCACTGCAGTGTATATTGTAGCTCAGTGGATGCTTTCCAGAAAAAAAATAGAGAACTGGGTCCTTTGGATTTCAGCCGATACCGTCATGATCGGACTTTGTGCCTGGCAAGGCCTCTACTTTAGCAGCCTTCAATATCTCGTATTTACCGTTATTGCCATCCTGGGATTCAGAGAATGGAGGACAAAACTTGCTGTATGATCAGGAAAATTGCCATTACCGGACCTGAATCAACCGGAAAATCAATTCTTGCTGAACAGCTCGCCCTGCATTATCAAACCGCCTGGGTGCCGGAATTTGCCCGCGAATATCTCGAACTTCTTGGAAAACCTTATCAGGAAAAGGATATACTCCATATAGCACAAGGACAATTGTCGTCAGAGGAATCTAAAATATCAATGGCCTCCGGGTATCTTTTCTGCGATACCGAGTTATTGGTTACCAAGATATGGAGCGAGGTGAAATACCACCGCTGTGATCCGTGGATACTGGATGCCATGCGATCACACCGATACGACCTCTATTTGTTATGCGACATCGATCTTCCCTGGCAGTTTGATCCCTTGCGCGAACATCCTGATCAACGACAATATTTGTATGATTTATATTTCAATGAGTTGAAAACGAGAAATTATCCGTTTGCACTGGTTCACGGCACAGGTGCTGACCGGTTGGCGAATGCTGTTGAAATTATTGAAAACTTTCCTTTTTAATATCGATCCGAATGCGGATATTTGAAATCTGAACCAATATCAACACCTCATGGACAGAAAGATCCGGGTTTTGTTTTTACCAAAATGGTATCCCAACCGGTACGACCCGATGCCAGGTTTGTTTATTCAACGGCAGGCGGAAGCGATTACCCCATTTTGCGATGTGGCAGTTATTTATGTTCATGCCGACCCTCATTGTCCGAATAAGATTGAAGTCGAATTCAGCGAGGAAAATGAGGTACGTGTACTACGTGTTTATTATAAAGTCAGTGGCATGCAATCCTCTTCCTTGGGAAAAGCAATGAATTTGTGGCATTTTTACAGGGCGCACCTTAAGGCTTTTCACAGTATCCGTGAGTTTTCTCCCGACCTGGTACATGCCCACATTCTCACACGAATGGGATTGATTGGCTGGAAGATAAGCCGAAAGAAGCCTTGTCCACTGGTTATTTCTGAACATTGGTCCCGGTATTTTCCTGAAAACAATACCTACCAGGGATGGCTCAGAAAGAAGCTCACCACATTTGTAGTAAAGAAAGCAGATGCTGTTGTGGCCGTTTCCGGGCCACTGCGTCAAGCCATGCAGGATTGCGGCCTTGCCAATCCCAACTTTCCGGTCATCCCGAACGTTGTGGATGAGACGCAATTACTTTCATCTTTCTGCAGCGAAAAAACAGCCATCAAAACGATGGTGCATATTTCCTGTTTTGAAGACAAATCGAAAAATATCTCTGGTTTTCTACGTTCAATAAAGGAACTTTCACAGTTGCGGCAGGATTTTATCTGTTTAATGGTTGGAACGGGCCCCGACTGGGACGATATGAAAGAATATGCAGGTTATCTGCGGATTTCAGAGTCGTTCGTGAAGTTCACAGGTTTGAAGACAGGCAATGATTTTGCAGAAATTTTGAATGGAGCTGATTTTTCGGTACTTTCAAGCCGTTACGAAACCTTCGGAACTGTTGTGATTGAAAGCCTTGCGTGTGGTGTGCCGGTGGTTGCCAGTTCAGTTGGGGTGGCCAGGGATGTGATCAACAATTCAAATGGTTTGCTGGTGCCACCTGGCAATGAAAAATCAATGACCGATGCGCTGTTTCAAATGCTGGATTTGTGCAGGGAGTATGATAAGGATGTGATAAAGAGTAGTATCAAAGATAAGTACAGCAAAGAAACAGTTGGACAACAACTTGTATCGCTATACAGAGAGTTAATCCCGTAGAAGGAATGATATGACCATAAACCTGCAAATGATTGATTTGCAACAATATCCCGTAGGGATTAAATGTCAATAGCTAGACAAATGATTGATTTGCAACAATATCCCGTAGGGATTAAATGTCAATAGATAGACAAATGATTGATTTGCAACAATATCCCGTAGGAATTAAATGACAATTGCTTTGACAGTATTATTACCATAATCCAATGCATAACGATCTCAATATCGAAAAATCACATTTCCTCCGTTTTGGGGTCTTATGCAATGGATCCGTCTTCCAGCGTTGGCAGGCAGATGCACTGAACGAACTCCGCTGTCACGGTCACAACCTGGTCCTCCTGATCGATGATGCGCGAAAAACTCCTGAAATCAGCCGTTTCAGAAGACTTCTGAGAAAAAAACGTGACACATTTCTTTTTACCTTTTCAGATAACCGGTTTTTTAAACCTGCCGCCAAACAGGATGTTGATTTGCATAAGGATTTGGTTGGAATTGATACATTGTCCTGTCTGGTTTCAAAAAAGGGATTTTCTGAATATTTTAACGAGGGAGATGTTTCGGCCATCAGGGAATACCGGCTGGATTTTATCCTTCGGTTCGGGTTCAACATCATCCGTGGCGAAATTTTATCTGCTGCCCGTTTCGGAATATGGTCTTTTCACCATGATGATGAAAAGATATACCGGGGCGGCCCTCCCGGTTTCTGGGAAATTTACCGGGGCGACCCTCTGAATGGTGCCATCCTGCAGCGGCTTACTGATACGCTCGATGGCGGGATCATCCTGCAAAAGGGATACCTCAAAACGATCATGCACTCCTATCGGGAGAACCTCCAGCAACTCTTAACTGTTTCTTCGTCATGGCCTGCAAGGGTAGCTGATGAACTTTCAAAAGACCTTTCTGATTCGGGATACTGCGGTGTACCCTTAGCTGAAGCGCCCGGTAAAGATAAAGTGCCTTTGTATAAGGTTCCCGGGAACCTGCAGATGCTGAAGTTTCTCATTTTACTTTTGAAAAACAGGATACTGTTCACTTACAGAGACCTGTTTACGGCAGAAATATGGAATGTCGGGATTATTGACAAACCCATCCATGAAGTTGCCCTTGGAATGGAAAAGTTTCACGAACGAGATTTTACATGGATTCCGCCCGTTGCCAGTTCGGGGTACCTGGCCGATCCATCCGGCTTTGTGGAGGCGGGCAGGCTGCATATCCTTGCCGAAGAGTATCATTATGCAACCCAAAAGGCACACATTTCAGGTATCATCGCGAAAAACACCCCTGAAGGTTTCAGGACCATGAACTTCGGGAAGCCGGCAGGTGTGTTGGATGAAGGCTCTCATCTTTCTTATCCTTATGTGTTTAAACACAACGATGTTGTCTATTGCGTGCCCGAATCCTTCCGGTCATCGCAAATCACCCTCTATCGCCGCGATCCGGCCACAGGAAAATTTATCCGGGAACGAACGCTTCTCGATCACACAAAGGCTGTTGATCCGACCCTGTTTTTTTTCGATGGCACCTGGTGGCTTTTTTTTACCAGCCGGGAATATTCGAATTCCCATTTATACCTGTATCATGCACCGGAATTGACGGGTGAATTTAAACCCCACCGGTTTAATCCTGTAAAAACCGATGTCCGCTCGGCACGTCCTGCTGGCACACCCTTCCTGCACGAAAATGTTCTTTATCGTCCGGCACAGGATTGTTCGGTAACTTATGGCGGGCGGATTGCCATCAACCGTGTTTTAAGTCTTACGACAGATTGTTTTTCTGAAGAAACCATCAAGTACCTTGAACCGGTGAAAGGCAGTTTGTATGACAAGGGGCTGCATACCATATCATCAGTGGAGAATTATACCCTGATCGATGGGAAACGGTACAGTTTCAGTCGTTTCTCCTTGAAACATCAGTTGCGTAAAAAACTGACAGGAAAGGATTCGGGCCATGTTTAAGAAAATCATCGGAACCGTCGGAACAAGGGCGTTAACCGCGATTCTGGCCTTGAGCACCTGGATATTGAATGCAAATTACCTTGACGCGGAAAAGGTCGGTACCATCAGCCTGATGATCTTTTCTGTGGCGATCATCCAGTTGTTTACAAACTTTGTTGCAGGGGCTGCACTCATCTACCTTACCCCCAGGACCGGGATCTATAAATTGTTTATTCCGGCTTATGTCTGGTCATTGGTCATTACTGTAATCACTGCATTTGTGCTGGAGTTCCTGGGCAGAGTTTTCCCCATCCTGGAGATCATCCCGGAAGGATATTTTTTTCCGGTTTTGTCTCTTGCATTGGTTATGTCGTTTGCTTCAGCCAACTATATGCTGCTTCTTGGCCTTGAAAAGGTTAATTCCTACAACCTGATCAGCCTGATTCAGATCGTCATGCTGTTCTCTGTACTCTTGTTTATGCTCTTTGGCCTGCAGCTGTTCGATGTCATGGCATATTACTGGGCAATCTTTATCTCCTACTGTCTTTCCCTGACGATTAGTCTTGTTGTATTGTACCCTTCATTTAAAAAGGTTCCGCTGACCAACATGAGGGTGCTGCTGGTTGAGATTCTGCGTTTCGGGACTTATGTACAGTTTGCCAACCTTTTCCAGACGATGAATTACCGGCTGAGTCTGAGGTTTGTTGATTTTTATATCGGCCGCGGAGCAGTGGGGGTATTGACGATCGGGATGCAATTGGCCGAGGGGTTGTGGCTGATCAGCCGGAGCATTGCAACGGTACAGTATTCGCGACTTTCCAATGAAATGAATTATGATTATAGTGTGCGGCTTACACTTACGCTGGCAAAAATTTCCTGGCTTGTTACCGGTGTTGGGATGCTCCTGGTCCTGGCTATTCCGAAATTCGTTTTCGTTGCGATTTTTACAGCAAAATTCGGGGATGTTAAAATGGTCATCACCTCACTGGCAATTGGTATCGTTTCGTTGAGCGTTTCCATGATCTTCAGCGGATTCTTTTCCAGCATCAACAAGCCTTATCACAATACCATCAGTTCCGCCATCGGATTGGTTTTCACCATCGGAATGGGTCTGGTGCTGATACCTTCATACGGGATTGTGGGAGCCGGGATATCAGCTTCGGTTTCGTATACCTTTTTAACCCTGTACCAATTTATTGTTTTCTCACGGATGACGAACCGCCGGCTGCGCGATTTCATGCTTACCCGTGGCGAAATCAGCTTGCTGATAAGTGAAATACGAAAGATCGGACATTTGCAGCAAGATCAAAAAAGTTAATAACAATTTCCTGAATTGTGTATTACCGTTGCAATAAGTCCTGATTAAGCATCAAACCTTTTAAGCCCCTTTAAACAAAGGCTTCCGTTTCTCGTAAAACGCTTTAATTCCTTCCAGGTAATCATCGCTTGTACCTGCAATGCGCCGGAGCATGTCGATATGCTCAAAAGTTTGCGGGGTCATTGGCAGGGCATTGCCGAGAATATTCAACTGTTCCTTGATCACCTGGATGCTGAGTGGCGAATTGGCGATGATCTTATTGGCGAGCCGGATGGTGAAATTTTCAAGGTCGCCGGCATCTACCAGGTGGTTGATGATTCCCAGGGCAAATGCTTTGTCTGCAGTAATTGGTTCGGCGGTGAAAAACATCTCCTTTACCATGTGGGAACCAATGATATCCAGGAATTGTAAAATACCGGAGGTGTTGTAGGGAACTCCGATTTTGGCAGGGGTGATGGCTAAACAGGTATCTCTGGTACCAATAACCATATCGCACACAAAGGCGATGTTGCAGGCCCCTCCCCAGATGCTGCCTTCGGCCATGGCGATCACGGGAACCGGAATACTCTGGATAGCGCGGATAACCTTTTGCAAAGGGTTGTCATACGCCAGCGGATCACTGCCGTCGCGTGGAAGCTCATCAATTGAAAAACCGGATGACCAAACCTTCATGCCTTCGTTCGCGCGTATGATGACCACCCTCGCTTTTTCCTCCTTCAACGATTTTAGCGCCTGCAACATTTCTGTAAGCAGGTCAGCACTCAGGGCATTTCTCTTGGCGTCATGATTGAGGGTGATCCATCCAATCTGGTCTTTCAGTTCTTTTATTACAAGTGCCATACTTTTATAGTTAATATTTTAACAGGATGCAAAGTAACACAATTCCCGTGGATTGTGTATAACTTAGTTGAAAATATTATAAGAAATATACAGTGTTGACAGGCCTTTCCCGTATCTTTTCCGGGAAAACGGGATGGAAAAGTATGAGTAACGAGGAAACCTATACCGAAGACAGTATCCGGTCGCTGGAGTGGAGTGAGCATATCCGTCTTCGTCCGGGGATGTATATTGGAAAACTGGGCGACGGTTCTTCTCCTGATGACGGCATTTATGTGATGATCAAGGAGATTCTCGATAATTCCATAGATGAATTCGTGATGGGCTATGGCAAAACCATCGAAGTAACCATCAAAGACCAGCTTGTTTGTGTACGCGATTATGGCCGGGGTATCCCTTTGGGGAAGGTTGTTGATTGTGTGTCAAAGATCAATACCGGGGCCAAATACGATTCAAAGGTTTTTAAAAAAGCGGTAGGTTTGAATGGCGTGGGCTCAAAAGCAGTAAATGCCCTTTCGTCGCACTTCAAGGTGCAGGCCATCCGGGAAGGCCGAACCCATATTGTTGAATTTCACCAGGGTGATGTGGTTTTGGATGATCCTGAAAAACCGGCAGAACTCAGATCAGGCACCATCATAACCTTTATGCCCGATGAGGAGATTTTCGGGAAGTACCACTATATTCCGGAGTATGTCCAAAAGATGTTGTGGAACTATGTGTTTCTCAACAACGGGCTCACCATCATCTTCAATGGCGAACGGTTTCATTCACAAAACGGCCTCCTTGACCTGCTTAACAGCTACATCGACACACCGGTTATTTATCCCATCATTCATCTTCGCGATGGGGAGTTTGAATGTGCGTTCACCCACTGTGAAATGTACGGCGAGGAATACTACACCTTTGTAAACGGACAGCATACCACCCAGGGAGGTACACATCAGGCTGCATTCCGCGAGGCGCTGGTAAAAACAATCCGGGAATTTTACAAAAAGGATTTTGATACGAACGATATCAAGGCATCCCTCATCGCTGCGTTGAGTATAAAAGTGCAGGACCCTGTTTTTGAATCGCAAACCAAAACAAAACTCGGCTCCCAGCATGTTGAACCTGATGGTATCACCATCAGAAATTATATCATGGATATTGTTAAAAAACAGCTTGACAATTTCCTGCATATCAATACCGACACGGCCGAAGCCTTGCTCAGGAAGATCATGCAAAGTGAAAAGGAGCGCAAGGAGTGGGCAAACATTAAAAAAATTGCCAAAGAGAGTGTTAAAAAAGTCAGCCTTCATAATAAAAAATTGCGCGATTGCCGGATCCATTATAACAACCATGACGAACGCCGGTACGAATCATCCATATTTATTACCGAGGGCGATTCGGCCAGTGGTTCTATCACCAAAGCCCGTGATGTAAATACCCAGGCCGTTTTCAGCCTCAAGGGAAAACCGCTGAACTGTTTTGGGTTGAGCAAACGGGTGGTTTACGAAAATGAAGAGTTCAACCTGCTCCAGTCTGCACTGAACATGGAAGAGGGGCTTGAAAACCTTCGTTACAACTATGTGGTGGTGGCCACGGATGCCGATGTAGATGGCATGCACATCAGGTTGTTGCTGCTTACTTTTTTTCTTCAGTTCTATCCCGATCTGGTGCGCAACGGACATTTGTATATCCTACAAACTCCGTTATTCAGGGTACGCAACAAACAAAAAACAATCTATTGTTACTCCGAAGAGGAAAAACGGTCGGCCATGGAAAAACTTGGGGCCAACCCGGAAATCACCCGTTTCAAAGGACTGGGAGAAATTTCCCCCGATGAATTCAAATATTTCATTGCCAAAGATATTCGCCTCGACCCCGTTATTTTAACCAAAGAGTCCGCAGTACTGGATGTACTCACCTTTTACATGGGAAAAAACACCCCCGAACGCCAGAATTTCATCATCGACAACCTGAGGGTGGAGGCGGATATTGTTGCAGAACCGGTGATTGCATAAGTGATGACGGGATCACCCTTCAAGGGGCATCCTACCCGTTGTCATTCCGTTTCATTGGCCAGATGGAGGAGGAGTATTTCAGGTTTGTTTCGCGCCGCTTGATCAGATCTTCCAATTCAAACAGCATGTCCTTGTTAACTTGCCGGGCCATTGGAATAACCCATTTCTTCGTATCAGCCATCATGTTTTTAATGTAAAGCTTGTCGAAAATGTCAGGATGCAGGTCGGTGAGGTTGCTGATGCGGTCGGCGCACTTCAAAACCTTGGCCGAATCAGAGCCTTCTTGCAGTATCCGTTGCAGAAACTCCTGCTTTGTTTCCGGCTTCCTGCGGCTTACCTCCAGCACAAGTTCCAGCACTTTCTGACCATCCAGGTCAATGGCCCTGATCTCATCGTAAGAGGTGCATTTTACATCTTCGATTAAATCATGTATCACAGAGGCCTTCAACAAAACCGAATCCATGTAATGATAATCAATTAATATGGCGAAGGTGGCAAATGCATGGCGAAACTGGTTTCCGCCAACATACCTTTTAACACCACGCAATGCGGTGGCTTTCTGGAGATAAGGTGCAATTACCATCCCGGCCAGAAGGTCTTTTTCAAAATTTTCCATAGAGCGATTGAAATGATTTTCCCAGGTTTAAAATAATATCGGTGGCAGTCAGCGCTTCATACCCTTGCTCCTCAAGTGCAAGGTCTCCAGCCAATCCATGCAGGTAAACCCCCAAAAGGCATGATTCAAGCGATGTATAACCCTGCGACAAAAGTCCAGCAATAATACCGGTGAGCACATCCCCGCTGCCTCCGGTCGCCATGCCCGGATTTCCGGTGGTGTTGAAGTAACAGTTCCCATCAGGGGTTGTGATCGAAGTATGTGCACCTTTCAATACGACATAGCACTGATACCTGAACGAAAAATCGCGTTGCATGCGGTTCCTGTCGAAATTGTTGCTGCTCGTTCCAATGAGCCGCTCAAATTCTTTGGGATGGGGGGTAAAGATGGAGCCTTTCGGAACAAAGCCCAGCCAGGTTTTGTTATCTGCCAGGATGTTGATGGCATCGGCATCAAATAGAAACGGAATTTTAGCATGCTGGATCATGATTTTCAAGGCGGTAGCTGTTTCCACAGATGTTCCGATCCCGGGACCCACGGCAATGGCTGAATAGCCTGAAAGCTCGGGCGCCTCCGAGAAACAATCCTCGTTTGGGTCAATGGTCGCCATGGCTTCGGGAAAAGCAGTTTGTAAAATTGGCACCCCTGATCTAGGTATGAGCACGGTGAGGAGCCCGGCGCCTGCATGCATACAAGCTCTCGCCGAGAGCACAGCTGCCCCCATTTTGCCGGTGGATCCGGCGATGATCAAGGCATGGCCGAAGGTGCCTTTGTGGGCGAATTTGTTGCGTTTTTTTAGCAGTGGAGTGATATCGCATGCCTGAAGCATGAAATTCTGAACCTTGGCAGAATCAATGAAATGCCGGCTGAGGCCAATGTCGAGCAGTTGCCAGTTTCCAACGAAAATGTCGTTTTCAGGAAAGAAAAATGCTAGCTTCGGAGGAGCAAATGTCAGGGTGTAATCGGCATGGATGACCAGATGTGCAGGAGTGGTTTGAGTCGTCGTGTCGCAAAAAAGGCCGGATGGTACATCAATGGACACAACCAGGGCACCACTGATATTGATATGGTGAATGACCGTTGCAATAAACCCATCAGCCTGCCGGGTCAGACCATTTCCGAAAATAGCGTCAATTATAATATCTTCAGTTGTGATGGCCGGAAGATCTTTGTGGTCCAACAATATTTTGAAATCTTGTATGCGGTTAAAATTGATTTTGCAACTTTCCGACATCTTCTCCAAACCGGATAGGGTGAAAACCGCCACCCTGAATCCCGAATCCAGCAGCATCCTGGCAATGGCAAGCCCGTCGCCGCCATTGTTACCAGACCCGCAGAACACATTGATTTTGCGATCTTTGGAAATATGCTCTTGCAACCAGTTGAAACATGCCTTTGAAGCGCGTTCCATCAGGTCGATATCGGAAATCGGCTCATCGGCTATCGTAAAGGCATCTGCCTGCCGGATCAATGGAACTGGTAAAATTTTCATAATGAGTAGATAAAATTACATATATCAATGATATGACAGAAGCAAAATTGAATGAACGCAATAGTAACTATTATAAAATAAAACCGCACAACCCGTTTTGAAAGAATAGTTAATCAGTTATACCATGATCAAAGATTAATTATGTTACAGCTTAATGTAAGCGTGCGCTCCATACGAGCGCGATTTTGGCAGCTATCGTCAGCGATATGATTTATCGGCCCCGGAGGGGTCGTATGAATGAACCAAATCAAACCGCTGGAACCATAGCCGGTTCAACACAACGATTCAAACAATTTTTGATCCATCGATCATTGATCCGAAAATTCGACCCCTACAGGGTCGTGATGACATGCAGGGACATTTATGCAACCAAAATTCGACCCTTCCGGGGTCTGGTCAGGTTATGTTATTCGGGTAAACTGATACATTTGATCAATCAGTAAAATATTCAATGATCGATGACGAATAAAACAGTAAAGGTAAGCGAAATTTTTAATAAAAGAAACCATGGACTTTAAATTGTCCGAGAGTATTGTATTCGATGGCCGGTGCAGGAATTTTGATAAAACTCAGTACATTGAATATCCCTTTCAGCACGCTTGACCTGGTTGGAATCCGGGTAAGGTCAACATCCAGGGAAAGGAAAAATTTCCGGTACCTGGGAAAATCCGGGATGGGCTGTCCGTTTTGTCCTGTGGCGTTATTAAAGGCTCCGGTCATCCCTTCAGCACCATATCCAACTGCGATGTTAAGCCATTTTGGGAATTTTGACCGTTCAGGAAGAAATGAGGAGATGTTCCCGGAGATCCAGTACGTATGACCATTGTAGTCTTTTATCATATTCTGAATCAGGTTGTTACCAAGTAAATCAGGTCTGTACCGGGCATATTGCGTTTGATGGAATGAATATTTCAGCGAGAATCTTTGTTCATGCCATGCCAGTTGCTGCCCGATAAAAATCATGCTGCCCAGGGTGTTTGCCGTCAGGTCGCCTGGTGAAAACCCCCATTCTGATGAAAACCCGTCGAGAATTTCAATGTTCAGCAGATATGCAAACCCCAGCAATCCTCCGAACCAGGTTGCCTGTTTCTCCTTTACCCCCGACCAGCGATAGGTGGTATATCCGATCCTGCTGATATAGTAGGCTGTAATGGCATGACCGCATTTGTCAATCTGCATCCATTCCCCGCCATCATTGAACAAATGAAAGGAGGATTGCGGGTAATCGCTGTACCATGCGAAATATAACCCCGTTACCGAAGCCACATAGAGGGTGCCCTGGGCGATAAGAACTCCGGTCAGCCTTCCTTTTCGTAATGCAGCAGTATCCTGGTTAAGGGAATCACCTGACTGTGCCTGCATGACCATCGGGCTGCTGAGGCAAAGAATCAATAATGCCCGGATCAGCCTGGTTCTCCATCCATGCATCATCCTATTCACTTGATTTTCATTTTATCCAGAGCCTTTTGATATTTTCTGGCATTCCGGTTATGCTCTTCAAGGCTGGATGCAAAGTTGTGGGATCCCGATAAATCTTCTTTGGCGCAGAAGTATAAATATGAGTGATTTACCGCGTGCAGCACTGCGTCAACGGAGGCAATGGACGGAAGGCATATCGGCCCCGGAGGCAATCCGGCATGATAATATGTGTTGTAGGGCGATTTTATTTCGGTATGCTTTTTCAAAACGCGCCTGATGCGATAATCGTTCCAGGCAAAAATAACCGTCGGATCAGCCTGTAAGGGGATGTTCTTTTTCAAACGGTTGATATACACCCCGGTCATCATAGGTTTTTCATCATTCTTGTTGGTCTCTTTTTCAACAATAGAAGCAAGGGTTACAACCTCAGCCACCGAAAGTTGTAACGAATCAGCCAGGTGGATCCTCCGGGAATTCCAAAAACGTTCATATTCCTGGCGCATACGTGTAAGGAATTGTTCCGGGGAGGTATTCCAAAAAAAATCGTAGGTGTCGGGTATAAAGAGTGCCAGCAATGTGGCCGGGGTAAACTCAAATCTTGAAATAACCGCCGGATCTTTGAAAAAATTCATAATCTGCATTGAATCAGCCTCAAGGTGTCTGCCGATTTTGCCGGCCAGTTCGGCGGGGGTCCTGACGTTTTGAATGACAATCCGGACAGGTTCCTGTTTACCCGATCGCAGCAGGTTCACGAGCATATTGTTGGTCATGCCGTTGACAAGTCTGTAGCGACCAGGCTTTACATGCTGGTCGTAATGTTTTCGCCGGGCGAGCCATTCAAATGTTTCAACATCTGAAAGATACCCTTTTTTAGCCAAAGAATCTCTCACGGCTCCGAATCCTGAACCGGTATGAATAAAGAAAAAAGTGGTCTTCCTCTCTTTCAGATGAATGATCGGTTTTGTTGCACGGACGTAATAACGGGCCAGGGCAAATGATATTAACAATAGGGTAATAACACATACAATGAGTGGTGGGGGAACCCGTGTGAGAAAACTCCCTGGTCTGACCTGATCATGTTTCATTTGTTAATCCCCGCTATTTATCAATTGAAACATCCACTCATCTTTCCATGTATGGTCTTCATGAATCCACTCTTTTTTTATCCCACATTTTTTAAACCCTAGTTTTTCAAATAAATTCACACTGGAATTATTATCCTGGGAAATATTGCAAAAGAGTTGATGGAGGCCCAGTGTACTAAAAGCATAAGTGATAAGCAGGTTCATGGCCTCAACAGCATGACCCTTGTTTCGGTGGGGCTCCCGGATCAAAATTCCCACGCCCGCGCGACAATGGAACGGATCATAATCGAATAGGTCGATTGTTCCGACAGATTGTTCTCCCTTTCCTGCCTCAAGCAGATCGACCATCAGCCGCAACTGCTTTGCCGAAAAAATATCATTTTGAGCATTCAGGACATACTCTTCCAGTTGAAATCTTGAAAAGGGGGTAAGTGTATTGCTTACCTTCCAGATAGATGTGTCATTTTCCCATGCATATAAAACATCGACATCTGATGGCTCCAGTGCGCGTAACTTTAAATTATTTCCGGTTAAAATGTTATTTGTCATGCATTAATTTCTCCTGTAAAAACAAACATTGCCGGCCCTTCCAGCCATATATCGGTAAATTGGTTACCGGTTTGAATAAAACTTACCTTTAATGCTCCCCCCAGGGTCTTTATCTCATAATATCCCTGATTTTCAGTTTCTATGGATGCGTATGCGATGGCAGATGCGGTAACACCTGTGCCGCACGACAGGGTTTCATTTTCAACACCCCGCTCATAAGTCCGGACAAAGAGTTCTTTTTTGCTTTTTTCCACAAAATTCACATTGGTACCTCCCGGGGCGAAACGGGAATCGTAGCGTATGGTTCGGCCAGCCTGAATAATATCTGTTGTGGCAGCATCCTTCAGAAATGTTACAAAATGAGGTGACCCTGTATCCAAAAAGAACCCATCCTCGTAGCGATGTCCGATATGGCTGTCCTTCATCTTCAACCTGTACAGGGTTCCCGATTGGGTTTCTGAAATTTCCGCTTCGTGCTGGCCATCCACTGCCCAAAATCTGACGTGGTTTCCTGTGAGGCCAAGCGCTTTGGCGAAAGCCGTCATGCAGCGGCCTCCATTGCCGCACATGGAACTCTCCCTGCCATCGGAATTGTAATAGGTCATTGCAAAATCAAATCCTCTCTTCTCTGAAAGCAGCATCAATCCATCTGCACCAACCCCGAAATGGCGGTCGCAAAGAAAGGAAACCTGCGCTGTTGTTGGCGTCCAATGCATCATGCGGTTGTCAACGATCAAAAAATCATTGCCGGTTCCGTGGTATTTTGAGAATGGAATTTTCATAAGTTTCAATCGGTTACAAAGCTAACGAAAAGCAATTAATTTATTACTTTTGACGCGTTATGAGGCAGACTATTTTCGGGTATATTTTCATTTTCATTCTGTCAGGGTTGGTCAATCATGCCAACGGCCAGGAATCAAGCCATCATCGGGCACCTGATTCACTCAGTACCATTGCAGTATGTCCGCAAAAGGATATCTTCGACATCCTCACCCGTGAAAAGCTTCAGGCGCCCGAAATACCCTCGAGAAAGGTCAGGGCCATTATTCTGCCTTTAATTGCCATCTCACCTGCAACCGGACTGCAGTTGGGCGCAGGCTCCTCCCTGTCATGGACAATGGGGCGTAATCCGCTCACCAATCTTTCGGCCGGTTCGGTTCAGTTGCTATGGACAACGGAACGGCAACTGATTTCATATATCAGAACCACTGTGTTTTTAAATGAGAACAAATGGATTCTTCAAACAGACTGGCGTTGGTATCTTTTTCGTTTGCCAACGTACGGATTGGGTACTGGCCCGGAGAATAATATTCCTGAAATTCCGGTTGACCCAATTGATCCGGCCAGCGATTTAAGTTACGAAGGCGGCAAGTTTCCGATGAAGTATAATTGGATTAAATTCCATAACACCTTATTCAGGGAGGTGGCGCCCCATATTTATGCAGGGATTGGCTACCATCTCGATAGTTATTACGATGTCATTGATGAAAAGTTGAACCTTGACTCAACAGGCAAGGTCATTACACCTCATTATTCCTATTCCATGCTGCATGGATACAATCCACGGGAATATATTACCTCAGGGGTCAGTCTTAATTTCGCATATGATACCCGCGACAATATTATCAATGCTTACAAGGGTATTTATATCAATGCCAGTTACTTGTACAATTTTTCCTTCCTTGGAAGTAACCGCGACGGATCACGCCTCTGGGCTGAATTCCGCACGTATGTCGGTTTGTCCAAACGTGTGCCACGCAACCTGCTTGCATTCAGGGCATTCGGTTGCTTTCAGGTGAGTGGCGACCAGCCTTATCTGAACCTGATGTCAATTGGTTTCGACCCGCTCAATTCTTCAGGGCGGGGCTACGCACAAGGGCGATGGCGTGGCGAAGATTTTGTATATGGTGAAGTTGAATACCGGTTTCCGATTTCCCCTTGCTCAAGGATACTCGGCGGGGTTCTTTTTGCCAATGTGACATCCGCCTCAAACCGTGACATGCATGTACCACTTTTTGGATATTTAAAGCCAGGTTGTGGCTTTGGATTGCGGATCATGGTTGGAAAAAATGATCGTACCAATATCCTGATTGATTTTGGGCTGGGGCAATTCTCGGAAGGGTTATATTTACAGGCACAGGAGGTTTTTTAATTTTTGTCGGGATTTTGCCGCCTTCTGTCGATTAATCGTTTGGCACTGCTGTAAACCGGCATATTTTTGCTGCATCAAATTATTCACAAGTATTTAAAACTTTAAGCCATGTACCCAAACGAAACAAAACACGACAATGGCCCTCAAATGAAGAAATACATTCTTGGAGTCATCGTAATTGTAGCAGGTTGTCTGCTGCTGTTATCCAATACAGGTTTTTTACCTTATGAACTGCGACATATCCTCTTTTCATGGCAAATGCTGCTGATCGGTATCGGTGTCATCAGCTTGTTCAGCAGCGAAAGCCGGACCCCTGGCACCATTCTCATCCTGATTGGCGGTATTTTTATACTTCCACGAGCTTTTGATCTGAATTTCAATGTAATGCATCTCTTCTGGCCGGTTATACTTATTGGCATCGGTGTACTCATCCTCACAAAACGGTTGCCGCGTCGCACATTTCAATCGCGTGGTCATCTGACAAATAACCAGAACCTTGATGAAGGGTTCATTCATGAGGAAAATATCTTCAGCGGAGGCAAACAACGCGTGATGCACCAGGTTTTTCGTGGTGGCCATATCAATTGTGTGTTTGGAGGCTCCGAAGTCGACCTTACCCAGGCTACGCTGGCTGATGGCATCAGTGAACTTGAAATCAATACTATTTTCGGAGGGGTAACCCTTATTGTACCCGCTGACTGGCGTATTCAACTAAAAATGACATCTATCATGGGAGGATTTGCTGATAAACGATCATATATCAAAGAAAGCCCGGATCCTTCAAAAGTTTTGATCATCAAGGGAAGCACCATCTTTGGTGGTGGTGAAATAAAAAGTTACTGACCCGAAAACTGAGGAGTATGCAACACCCGGTTTTGCTCAATAAAAGATCCGTTTCCGTTTATTTTGGTTTGTGGGCCCTCATTGCGGGGGTCCACTTTTCCATTTTTTACTTTATTTATTATCTCCCTGTTGAGGTTTCAGTGGCCGACAGCCTTGTATTCAACGGGCTCTTCTCCGGTGTTGGAATCGCCTTATGGTATATCGTCAGGTATAGTATTCCGGACCAGAAGAATACCTGGAATGTGGTGTTCAACCACCTTTCGTTTTTAACCCTTATTCTGGTCGTATGGATTGGCCTCTCCTACACAATTCTCAGTACGATATTCAGTTCGAATAAGGTATACATGGATTACCTTGTAGTTTCTATCCCCAACAAGATCATCAGCGGAATCATTTTCTACATATTCATTGCCCTCGCATATTATCTTTTTATCTATTATATCAACCTGCAGGAGAAGGTGAAGATTGAATCAAGGCTTCGCATGGTGCTCAAAGAAACTGAGCTCAACATGCTCAAATCCCAGATCAACCCGCACTTTTTGTTCAACAGTCTCAATTCCATCAGTTCACTTACCATAACCAACCCTGAAAAGGCCCGTGATATGGTGATCAAACTATCGGATTTTCTGAGATACTCTGTCTCAAATAATGCCACGAGTTTCACTACCCTTGAACAGGAAATGGCCAATATCCGCCGGTATCTTGAAATTGAAAAGGTCCGGTTTGGCGAAAAACTTGTGTTTGGCTTCAAACTGAATGGTTCATGCCGCAGCCATCAAATCCCGGTGATGCTGTTGCAGCCGTTATTTGAAAATGCCATTAAACACGGAGTGTACGAAAGTACTGAACAGGTGAGCATCGAAATGGATTGCGAATACAAAGATGGTTACCTTGAAATTTGCATCATCAATGATTTCGATCCTCATGCACACCCGCGTAAAGGAACAGGGATTGGGTTGAACAACATCCGTGAACGGTTAAGATTGCTCTATAAAAACGATAAACTGCTCCGCACGGTCGTTGATGGAACAAGATTCTTTGTATATTTGAGTTTGCCGAATACAGAAAAATAAGGTTGTTTGAGATATGACACGTGACAGGTGACACGTGACAGGTTGCCGGATTGTAGTTTTCAATTTTCAATTTTCCATTTATTATGACGCTCCGTACCATTTTAATTGACGATGAACAGCCCGCCCGGGATGTTGTAAAACACTACCTGAAAGATTTTGCAGAAATCGAGATTGTAGGTGAATTCACTGATGGTTTCAGCGGATTAAAGGCGATTCAGGAGTTAAAGCCCGACCTGGTATTCCTCGACGTTCAGATGCCCAAGCTAACCGGGCTTGAGTTGCTCGATTTACTCGACCAGCCGCCATTAATAATTTTCAGCACTGCATACGATCAATATGCCATCAAGGCTTTTGAAATGAATGCGATCGATTACCTGCTCAAACCCTATTCGAAAGAACGCTTCACGCAAGCGGTTCAGAAGGCACTGGCGCAGGCAGCAAGCGGGATTAAAGCATTGGCACCGGTGCAAAACCTTGTTAAAACACTGGAGGAGAATCCTGAATTTCTGCAGCGGATTGCCGTAAAATCGCGGCATAAAGTCAGCGTTGTCCCAATCGATGAAATCATCTACCTGGAAGCAGAGGGGGATTATGTCATGTTGCATACCAAAGATGCAAAGCATCTCAAGGAGAAGACCATGAAATACTTTGAAACGCATCTTGACCCATCACAATTTATTCGCATTCACAGATCTTTTATCGTCAATGCCAGGTTTATCGACCGGATTGAATACTACGACAAGGAAAATTATGCCGTACTTACAAAGAATGGCGCCAAGTTGAGGGCCAGTACTTCCGGGTATAAAATTTTGAAACAGGTGCTGAATATGTAGGCATTTACGATTTACGATTTACGATTTTGGGATTTACGATTTATGGTTAAGTAGCTCTCTTCGTAAATCGTAATTCGAAAATCGTAAATCTACGTTTCAACCCTGAAACCCGACGGCTTGTACTCTTTGCTCCTGTATTCCTCCGGAATGGCTATGGTGTTTCCATCGCGGATTGTCCTGTAGTGCGGCGACATAATTTCAACCCCTGCCTGGTTAAATGAATCCTGAATATTCTGATGGAGGTTTGAGAATATTACTGCCATTGCATTTGGTGATCTGGTGTAAGCATTGATCTCGTAACTGATATAGAAATCATTCAAGGCCGTTTGAAGAACGAATGGACACGGTTCCTGCAAAATCAATTCAGTATGGAGTGCCGCATCGATCAGCAGTTGGTGTATCTGACGCCATGGTGTATCATACCCGATGGTGATGGTGGTATGGATGATCAGCCCCTTGTAAGGGGCACAGGTGCTGTAGTTGATCACTTCCGAACTCATGATTTTGGTGTTCGGCACAGTGATTTCCTCGTTTTTGATGGTTAAAATTTTTGTTACCAGCATTGATTGTTCAATGATATCACCGGTAACATCACCTATTTTAACCCTGTCGCCCAGTTTGAAGGATCGGGTGTAGGTAATGGTAAGTCCTGCCATAAAATTGGAGAGGGAACTCGCCGATGTCAGGGAGAAAACCAATCCGAACAATACCGAAACACCCTGAAACACCTGAGAACCTGAACCGGGCAAATAAGGCCAGATCGCCACAATGGTAAAAATAATGATCAATACCCGGAAGATGTTAAAAGTAGGAAGCCCCCATTCAGGATAAAAACCGGGAATCTTCAGTGTCTCTTTTTCAATTTCAACCCGAAGAAATTTAAAGAAGCGGATAACCAGTCGTGTAACAAATAAAATAACGGTGATGGTGATCAGATTTGGAATGTAATTCCAAAAACTGAGCATGATGTCTTTAAGCGGATTAATCACAAAGCCAAGGACGGTTATGCTGAAGGCCTTGGTCCATGGCAGCAGGTAGAAAACTGTCAGGAAAGTAACCATCAGCAGGACCAGGATCAATATCCATCTAAATACTTTCATGATAAAGAGTAAGATCGACAATTGTCGTTGCCGGTTAAAAAACTCGTAATCCTGGAGATGCATCCGCATCATGATTTTTTCCTGCCAGATACCTGCCCTGTTGTGTAGTTTATGAAAAAGTTTGTTGATCAGGGTGATGATAACCACGAGCAGCAGTAATATTCCAATGGAGATAGCTACATTCTTTAAAATGGACGAAAAACTCGTCACGGTCCTGAAGTTATGAATGGCATAAATGATTTTGGTCATGCGGGCTTTGGCAATGAGTTCTCCGGATGTTCCTTCCGCTTTGGCATCGTCCTCGTCAACTGAAGTAATCACCGATTCGCCATACATTACATCATAGGTGACTTCCCCTCTGATCAGCTTGATGGAGTCGCTCCGGAAGAAAGGATCATTGGCTATGCTCTTCACCTTTTGTTCAAGGGCAGTTGCCCTTTCCTGGGGTGTAAAAGGGCCGATCCTTGTGTAAATTCTAAAGATCGTGATGCCAAAAGGTGCTACGGGCCAGCCCTTGATCTGTTTTTCCAGTGAGTCCCCGGAAGGAGTTCCCTCTTTGCTCAATGTATCCTTGGCAGCAAGTGCTCCAAAAGAATTGTACGGTACGAACAGGCTGAGAAGAAGAAGGAAAAGGATATTTTGTTTCATGGGTTGCGTTATTCCAAATCTGTGGCAAGTTAATAAAATATAATTACTCTGGTTTCCGTTGATATATCGAATTTCTTGTATATTTTTAGCTCAGGAAGCAATCAATGAACTACATTTGAACGATCATTCCTCCGGATACTATGAAAATCGATATAATTACCTTTATTATTCTGGTGCTGACCCTGAACGCATGTAACAAAGATACTTCAGTGCCAGTTCCTGTGGCCGGGCCCAATTCAATCATGAATGAGACTCATCCGCTTCCAGGTGTTTCGAAATTACTGATGGAGGGTGTTTATCAGGTTGTTTCAGGTTCTGATTTTTTTGGTGATAAACTTGTGTTGAAATGGAACCGCTGCGGTATTTCACTTGCCTGTGGCAATGGTAAATATTTTGTTTTGGAGGCCGGACATCTAGATTCAGTCATTTTCCTCCAGGGATATTGGCGCAACGGATACACAGACGGAACCGGACTGGCATCG
Source organism: uncultured Bacteroidales bacterium (assembly GCA_903875045.1). GTDB lineage: Bacteria > Bacteroidota > Bacteroidia > Bacteroidales > FEN-979 > CAIVAT01. The sequence continues at coordinate 33,281 of CAIQUS010000094.1, read as the reverse complement.
CTGTATATCTCCCGTGCGGATGGAGGAGTTTCCATCTTAACAGGGAACTCCAGCCAGAAAATTATTATGAGGGGAGCTTATGGCAGTCAGTCAGGTCTGCCTGATCAATCATTGGTGCTGGAGTACATACGGCCTTTTTCCGACAAAGTTAAAAACAGCAACTTTTATATACTGGCACACCGGTCGGGTGGGCGAACCTCAGACCGGCTGCCCGTTTCGGAGAATAGCATCGAAATGATCAACTATACCGAGAAGTTTGGTTCGACAGGAATTGAAGTGGATGTCAGGATAACCAGTGATGGTGTCGCATTTTTATACCATGACCCCGATATCAATGTCCGGCTGACCCAGAAGGGCGCGTTGGCCGGGCCAATTGAAAACTATACCTGGGCTCAGTTGTCCACATTTGTTCATTTAATTCATGGCGAAAAAATCCCAACCCTGGAGGATGCCCTGACTTTTGTGGTTGACAGCACTTTACTGCGATTCGTGTACCTTGATATTAAGGCAGGCACAGGGGCAATGGCCAAAGTAATCCCCATTCAGCAACGAATCCTTGAACGGGCAGCTCAAAAAGGCCGGGACCTGATGGTGGTAACAGGGATTCCTTCAACTGATTTGCTGAACGATCTGCTGGCTTATCCCGATTTTCAGAATATTCCTTCGTTGTGTGAACTTTCTGTTGAGGATGTACGTTTGGCTAATTCGAGGGTCTGGGCACCTCGCTGGACTCTGGGCACCCAGAACGACCTGGTGATGCAGATACACAGTGAGGGCAGACTTGCTGTTTGCTGGACCATCGATCAGGTATCCTGGATCAGGGAATTTCTCAACAATGGCCTTTTTGACGGGCTGCTTACCAATTACCCTTATGTCGTTGCATATTATCACTATATCCAATAGCTTTTTATGGTTAAAAAAATCCTGGCTCTTGGCTGGCTTTTCTTGTTTTTTACTCCTGCCCTGTTTTCACAAGGTCATGACACCATCAATGTTAAAACCAACCATTATTCTCTGGCGATCGGACTTGGGTGGGCTCATTACCTGAATACCCTTGAGATAGGTGGTGATGCTGCCACCATCAATTCACTGGGGATTTCAATGAAGTTTTTCTGGGAACCTGAACACCGCCTGAGCCTGGGGCTTGAAACAGGATTCTACCGGCTTTACAAAGTGAAAAGTAAAACATATACCAATGTGCTGGGCCAAGCCACCATGTCGGATGTTCCTTTGCTTCTGGCGGTGAGGATGAGAGTTGTTGACCGTTTTTACCTCAGTGCCGGCGCCGGACTTGCAGTTATGTTTAACAAGGTTACCGGCATTGATAACAAGGTTACCAGCACCATCATATCCTATTCGAACTATCAGTTTTCAGCCTCCTACATTTACCCTCTTTCTCGGCTCTGGCAAGTTGGGGGAGAGTTTAAATTTCTTAATTTTGGTAAGTCGGAAGATTGGATGTATACCTTACAAGTGTTATGTGCGATAAGATTTTGAAAATCAAATGCCGAATTTCAAAAAAGAAATTTATATGGTAAATGTTATTATACTATTATTTACTTTTGTCATAACTAATTTTACCTTTATTCTTTATTCAAAACAATCGATATGAGAAAATTTCTTACATTCATGCTATCACTGGTTATTGCCGTTCCGGTGTTTTGCCAGGAGAATCCTTTATGGATGCGTTATACCGCAATTTCACCCAACGGACAAACCATCCTTTTTTGTTACAAAGGAGATATCTGGTCAGTTCCTTCCGGCGGGGGGACAGCCATTCCGGTTACCCTTACCGAATCGTATGAATACGCCCCTGTATGGAGCCATGACGGGAAACAGATTGCGTTCGCGTCCGACCGCACCGGGAATTTTGATATTTTCGTGATGGCAGCGGAGGGTGGCGAGGCAAAACGTTTGACATTCAGTTCGAACCGGGAAATCCCTTGCAGTTTCACTGCGAACAATAAAGATGTTATTTTCTCAGCCTACAGGCAGGATCTGGCCACAAATGCCCAGTTCCCGATTTCGCTGATGAGCGAACTTTATACAGTCCCGGTGGCCGGAGGGAAGGTTTCTATGTTGCTTCCAACACCTGCCCTGCAGATCTGTCCCACCACTACAGGTGATAAAATCCTGTACGAGGATATCAAAGGATATGAAAATGAATGGCGCAAGCATCACACCTCGGCCATTGCCCGTGATATCTGGCTCTACGATTTCAACACAAAAAAATATACAAAGCTTACCCAATTTAAAGGCGAGGACCGCAACCCCCTTTTTGATGCCAATAACAATGATTTCTACTACCTGAGCGAACAGGATGGCTCTTTCAATGTTTTTAAAAGTTCCATATCGGATCCTTCCAGGACCACAGCTCTTACCAAATTTACCAAACATCCTGTGAGGTTTCTCAGCCGTTCTGCCAACAATACATTATGTTTCACCTTTGACGGAGAGATATATACTTTGAAACCTGGCGGTGAACCTGTGAAAATTGCCGTTAAAATATTTGCTGATGGCCGGTCTGCACAAGAACGCATCGTTCCGGTGAATGACGGGTTCACAGAGATGAGGCTTTCATCCAATGGCAAGGAGTATGCATATATTTTCCGGGGTGAGGTTTTTGTAAGCAGCATCGACGGGGGATATACCAAGCGAATCACCAATACCCCATACCAGGAGCGCAGTGTAAGTTTCAGCCCTGATGGACGTTCACTGGTTTATGCTGCTGAAGTCAACAACAGCTGGAATGTTTACTCGACTTCCATTGTTCGCAAAGAAGAACCATATTTTTACGCATCCACGGTTCTGAAAACAGAACCTGTGGTTGCAACTGCAGCCGAGGAGTTCCAACCCGAATACTCGCCCGATGGCAAGGAGGTCGCATACCTCGAAAACAGGGTAGTGTTGAAGGTGATCAACCTGGCCACCAAAAACACCCGGACCATCATGCCGGCAAATGTCAATTATTCCTATGCTGACGGGGACCAGTATTATCAATGGTCGCCGGATGGCAAATGGTTCCTGGTGAATTATGCTTTTCCCGACAGAATATTCAGTCCGGAGGTTGGACTGGTATCATCCGACGGGAAAGGTGAAATTAAAAACCTTACCCTCAGCGGGTATGATGACTATGGACCCAAATGGTCGGTCGATGGAAAGATGATGATCTGGGGTTCCAATCGCAATGGCGACCGTGAGCAGGGAGGCGGACTCGCCAGTGCCGATGTGTACGCCATGTTTTTTACCAAAGCGGCATTCGACCGGTTTAACCTTTCAAAGGAAGAACTTGCCCTGGTGAAAGATCAGGAAGAAAAGGCTGAAAAGGATAAAAAGAAGGGTGACGCGAAAGGTAAGGACAAGGAGAAAGGGAAAGAAACAAGTGAAAAGAAAAGCAAAGATGATTCAGCTTCATCAGCTAAGAAGGATTCTGCAAAGGTTGTGATTGACTGGGAAAACCTGACAGACCGCAAGAGCAAACTAACTTTGCATACCTCAGAAGTGAGGGACTGGCTGCTCTCCAAAGACGGAGAGAAGTTGTTTTACCTGACCAGTTTTGAAAAAGACAACGACTTATGGGTTACCGACCTGCGTGCACATGAAACAAAAATGCTGGCCAAACTAGGATTGAAACGTGCGGGTATGGAATTATCTTCAGACGGGAAGTTTGTCTTGTTGTTTGCCGATGGCAAACCGATGAAAGTTGAAGTGGAAGGCGGCAAGTCAGAGCCGTTGAAAACTGGGGGCGAGATGTTGTTGAAGCCGGCAGAAGAACGTGGCTATATTTTCGATCACTCCTGGCGCCAGTTCAAAGAGAAATTTTATGTGGAGGACATGCAGGGGGTTGACTGGGATTACTATTACACTGCCTATAAGAAGTTTCTGCCGTATATCAATAATAATTATGATTTTGCTGAAATGCTTAGCGAGATGTTAGGCGAGATGAACGCTTCCCATACCGGTTGCGGATACCGGGCCAGCCGCCCAAACGTGGATCAAACGGCTGATCTTGGTGTTTTCTATGATTATAACTACAGCGGACCCGGGTTGAAGGTTGCGGAGGTAATCGAAGGCGGACCGCTTGACAAAGCTGTTTCAAAAGTGAAATCAGGCTGCATCCTTGAAAAGGTGGATGGGGAGATTATTTCCGATTCACTTGATTTTTATGCAAGGCTTAACCGCAAAACAGGGAAACTAACGCTGCTCTCCCTTTATAACCCTGGTACAGGCGAACGCTGGGAAGAGAGCCTTAAACCCATCAGTATCGGCGAGGCAAACGAGCTTTTATATCAGCGGTGGGTAAAAAACCGTCGGAATGAGGTGGAGAAACTGTCGGAGGGTAAAATAGGTTATGTCCATGTCCGTTCCATGGATGATGCCAGTATGCGTACCGTGTTCGAAGAGGCACTTGGCAGGAATTTTGAAAAGAAGGCCATCATTGTCGATACCCGGTTCAATGGCGGCGGGAATATCCATGAGCAGCTTTCCGATTTTCTCAGCGGGAAAAAGTACATTGACATTGTTCCCCACGGTCAGTATATCGGATCTGAGCCATATGATAAATGGGTTAAACCTTCGATTGTCCTGGTAGGCGAGAGCAATTATTCGGATGCCCATCTTTTTCCAGTGGCCTACAAACTGAAAAATACCGGAAAAACGCTTGGCATGCCGGTTCCCGGCACAGGAACCTTCGTTTGGTGGGAATCTCAGATAGATCCTACGCTGGTTTTTGGTATTCCGATGGGCGGTTGGCGCACGGCTGATGGCAAGTTTTGCGAAAATAACCAGATGGAACCGGATATCAGGGTTGCGAATGATCCGGGGATTTTGTCATCGGGAAGAGACCAACAGATTGAGGAGGCGGTGAAGGAGCTGCTGAAGTAATTTACGATTTACGATTTACGATTTACGATTAGGGATCAATGAATCGTAGTTTGTCAATTTATTATCTTCAATCAGAATATACGGCTTTGGCCAGATCTCTCAAATTGTACTGTGACGACATGGTTTGCCCGTATGCTCCTACCGACCGGATGACCAGGAGGTCCATTCTGCTTGTTTTCGGCAGGGAGATGGCTTTTCCGAAACAATCGGATGATTCGCAGATCGGGCCTACAACATCGTATTTTTCGGGTTGTTCAGCAGAAGTCAGATTTTCTATCTTGTGATAGCTCTGGTAAAGCGCAGGGCGGATGAGGTCGTTCATGCCGGCATCGACAATGGCAAAACGGGTGCTGATGCCCTTTTTGACAAACAGCACTTTGGTGATCAGGCTGCCACACTGGCCAACGAGGGCACGACCCGGTTCAAAATGAAGCGACTGATTGCCCTGCAATTCAATGAAATTGCTGAAAATCCTGAAATAGGATGAAAAATCCGGAATCCGGAAGGTATCAGGGTCACCATAATCTATGCCCAGGCCGCCGCCAACATTGATGATCTCAGGGAAGACCTGATTCGAAATGAACCAGGCATTGATCTCATTGACCCGGTGGCACAAGCTTTTAAAGACATTCAGATCGGTGATTTGTGACCCGATGTGGAAATGAAGCCCTTTTAGCCGGAGGTTTTGCCGGCTTTTCAACTTGTCAAGCACTTTTTCGAATTCCCAGGGAAGTATCCCGAACTTATTTTCTTCTAAACCGGTAGTGATATAGCGGTGGGTATGTGCATCCACATTGGGAATGATCCGCAAAGAAATATCTGCCGTCACGCCCATTTCACCGGCCAGGTCACTGATGACCTCCATCTCCTGCCGGGATTCCACATTGAGGCTTTGGATCTTCGAATGTAAGGCGAGCCTGATCTCATCATCGGATTTCCCAACACCTGAAAACATGATATGGCCGGGGCTAAATCCATGGCTGATGGCTGCCCTGATCTCGTTACCGCTTACGCAATCGGCCCCGAATCCCGATTTGCTGATGAGTTTCAGAATTTGTGGATTGGAATTGGCTTTAAGTGCGTAGTGAAGAAAATAACCATATTTTCCTGCTTCGGCAGAGCAGGCCTCCAGGGTTTCCCTTAGCAGACCCATGTCGTAGTAATAGAATGGTGTCGGGGTTGAATGAAATTTACCGATGGTTTCTTTGTTGAACATATTTTCTGATGGTAGCAATCAATGGTTGAAAAGTTGGGCGCTCAGGGCATTCAGGGCCTGTTTTTTGAATTTGGATGGAATGAGGACCGATATATTGTTTTGGCTGCCACCATAAGAGATCATCCGCACCGGCACCTCCCTGATGGCTTTGAAAAGGTCGGCCGCTGTGTTTGGCTCTGATGTAATCCCTTCACCCACCGCACAAACAATGGTTTGATCATGATCAACTTCCACTGTGCCATAAAGGCTAAGGTTGTCGATGATCTGTTGAAGATGAGTCAGATCATCAATAGTGAGTGAAACGCTGATTTCAGAGGTGGTGATCATGTCGATCGGGGTTTTGTAGAGTTCGAAGATTTCGAATACCTTCCGCATAAACCCGTATGCCAATAGCATCCGGCCCGACTTTATACGTATGGCGGTAATGCCATCTTTTGCTGCGATTGCTTTCACGCCGATACCGGTTGGTTTGTCGGAGATGGTCGATCCCCGTGCCCCGGGATCCATCGTGTTTTTTATAATCACAGGAATACCAGCCACCCTGGCTGGAACGATGGTAGAGGGATGCAGGATTTTAGCGCCAAAATAGGCCAGTTCAGCCGCTTCGTCAAAGGAGAGTTCAGCAATTGGATGAGTTTTATCCACATATCTCGGGTCATTGTCGTGGAATCCATCGATGTCTGTCCAGATAATGATTTCTTTGGCATTCAGGGCCACGCCAATAAGGGAGGCAGTAAAATCGCTGCCACCCCGTTTGAGGTTATCGATCTCACCAAAGGCATTCCGGCAAATAAACCCCTGGGTAACGAAAAGCCGGGTTCCGGGATATTTCTCCAGTTCGCGGGTGAGATTTTCCCGGATATAATACTGGTCGGGCTCCTGTTCCCGGTCGATGCGTATAAAATTCAACGCTGGCAGGAGAACAGACGGAATGTTCTGCTCTTCCAGATAAAACTGAAACAAAGCGGTAGATAGCAGTTCGCCCTGCGCAACTACACATTTCACTTCATTGGCCGTGAAGAGATCCTGAGTAAAGGTACGCAGGTAGTTGAAATGGTACTGAACCATTGCCGAACCTCTCTCCCGGTATTCATCCGTTCCAAATAATGATTCCACCACCTGTAAGTAGTATTTCTCCAGCAAACAGATCTTCTCATCAGCGCGGCAGGTAATTTTCTGCATCAGGTAACCGGATATTTCGACCAGGCTGTTGGTGGTTCCCGACATGGCGGATAAAACAACCATCACCGGTTCATCAGTCGCAGCAGTCAATTGTGCCACCAACCGGATATTTTCCGGGGTACCCACGGAGGTGCCCCCAAATTTCATTATAACCATTGCAGGTAAAATTATAATTCAAAGAATATTACAAAGGTACGAAAGCAGAACTAACATAAAAACCCACCATCCGGGATCAAAATGTTTCGTTGAGGTTGAAATAGACACCTATGCTGCCATTTGAACCGAACCCGCAATCGATGGAGAGGTTCGATAAGGTTTTCCGGTTGAACATCACCCTCAGTCCCAATCCTGCTGCCGGATCAATGTATTCGAAAAGGCTTCGTGTTTCATCATCGGAACTGGCCGTTGTTGCATTGACAAATAAAACGCCTCCCAAGATGCCTGTACGACGGCTGATCGGGAACCTGTATTCCGTTTCACCATAAATAAAGCTTACTCCCCTGATGCTGCCCTGAACATACCCCCTTCCCTGGCGGTTGTACATGTCCCAGCCAATAGCCGGCAAACCGAGATAAGGCACGGTACCCTTCCGGGTAAACTGGCCAATGTACCAGAATCCGATGAGGTGATCGTGGCGTTGTCTGGAGAAGGTAACGAAGGTTCTGAATTCGGTATTAAACATCAGACTGTTCATGGAACTACCAAGAAAGGTAAAATTGGGCCTTACTGCGAAGTTGGCAAAATAACCCTCGGTCGGACGAATGGTATTGTCCCTGCTGTCCAACAGCAACTCCAGACTGATTCCGGACATGGTTTGCCTGTCGGGGTTAAAGCCATTGTCAATGGAATACTTGTAATGGCTGGTGATCTGTGCAGGGTTTGTATCCAGGTTCAACTTGTGGTCTTTGATTTTTGAAAACTTGTCGAGACAATATCCAAAACCAATATAAAACTTTCCTGTTAACCTGAAATAAACTGTTTCGTACAGGCGGATGTAGTCATAATTGATGGGCTGGGTTTCCCCTGAATATGGATCTGCCTGTCCTCCGTCACCAAAAATAATCCCTCCGCTGCCTGAATGTTTAATCCCTGATCCCAGTCCGTAGGTAGGCTGTGAAAAGATGAGGAAGCGCCAGTCACCACGAAAAATGAACCGGGATTTACTGGTGATGATATTGGTTCGTAAATTGAAAATTTTCTGGGCCTTGGAGGTGAAATTGATGACGACCGAAGTTGCGGATATCGGAGTTGTTTTGGGATCACCCAGGTAAATACCGATAGAGCTGCCAACGCCGATCAGCATCCCATAAGCAGGATTGTAGCCGATAAAGGGGGTTATTGCAAAATATGGTTTGAACAGTTCCAGAGGTTTGTCGGAGATGCTGTCGCGCCTGGCATTATTCTTTGCTCTGGTGAAGATGCTCCATACATCGTCCTGCCTGAAGGTTGTAGGTGGTGTTTGGGCATGGATAGCGGTAAAAGGCAAGATCAATGCCCACCAAATCATGATGGTGATTTTACACGGAGTTTCTGCTCGCATTGATATTTCCATATAACGACCTGGTAACTAATTTTTCATAAAAATCAATATTGACGGAATTCGCACTGATTTTTTGCAGCGCGTATTGCTGAATAACCAATAAAGGCAAAACAATCTTCTCCCTGATTTTGATTGATTCCCTCGAAATTGGTTCTTCTTCCATTAACATGGTAAAGCCGGAAATAACCAGCAGCATCTCAACTGTCAGTTTGTATTCTTCAAACAGGATTGTCCAGAAATCTTTGTATTCCTCATCTTCCTTCATGTAGGCAGTTAACGCGAAATTTGATTTTGACAAAGACATCATACTGTTAAGCATAAGGGTTTTAAAGAAAGGGACTTCCTCGAATAGCTTCTTCAGATCTTCCAGTTTGCCTTTTTTTATCAAGGTTTGAATGGCTGTTCCGGTACCGAAATACCCAGGAACATTTTGCTTCTGCTGGCTCCATGAACCAACAAATGAAATAGCTCTCAGGTCAGTCAGTTCTAATTTTTTGGCATTTCCTCTTTTGCCGGGCCTGCTTCCGATATTGGCCTTATCATAATATTTGAGCGTACTTCTGTTTTCAAGATACGGAATGAACATTTTATGCTCTTTCAGGTCACTGTATTTTTTAAAACTGATTGTTGCCAGTTCTTCCAGCAAAGAGGCTGATGCTTCAGGGATAATATTTCCGGTCTCAAAAAAAATTCTGGATAATCCTGCCGAAAGAAGCTGTTCGCAATGATGAATAAATTGTTCTTTCGTTCCATATTTACTCGTAATGGTTTGCCCCTGGATGGTGAGTTGAATTTCATGGTTGGCAATGATATTGCTTTGTGCTGCATAGAAACGATGGGTTTTACCTCCCCCACGTGCAGGGGGCCCGCCCCGGCCATCAAAGAAAATGGCCTTGATGCTGTTGTTTCCGCAGAGGATCGATAATTTTTCCTTGGTTTTAAATATTTCCCAGTTTGCTTTCAGGTAACCTCCGTCTTTGGTGCCATCGGAAAAACCCAGCATGATGGTCTGTTTTTCCTCTCTGTGGGAAATATGGGATCGGTATTCCGGAATATCAAACAGCTCCTGCATGATCATTTCAGAGTTTTTCATACCCTCCATCGACTCAAAAAGCGGGATAAAATCGAAGGGTATATCTTGATTGTTCCCGTTGCACCATCTGAAAAGCCCGTACACAAAAAGGATAGAAAAAATATCCTCTGAATTGCTGATTACATACCTGTTACAGCCCTCTTCGCCGTTTTTTTGCTGAATTGTTTTCAATTGATTAATATTCCGGATGGTCTCATTCACAATCTCCTCATCATAAGCGGGATTTGTAATGTGCAGGTCTTTGCGGATCAGAATGCTGATCAATTCATCTTTCCCAAGTTCCATCAAACTCGCGGAAATAATCCTTTCTTTTTTAAGAACTGCTTCTATCACTTGTTTGTGTATGCGATGGTCCTGCCTGATATCAAGCGTGGCAAAATGTGTTCGGAATATGTTGACTTTATCAATAAAGTGATCAAGGTCCTTCAGGTATATTCCATGATATTTATTTACCAATAATCCTCTGATGGTATCAAGGGGTTTGATGATTTCTTCATAACGGATGAATTTTTCGGGATCGAACATCAGGTTGTACAATCTTTCGGACAGGTCGTGAAGTATATTCTCTATTTCCCTGAAAGTGAGTTTTTTCTGAAGGCCTTGAACGTCGGTATAATAACATTTCATCAGGGTCATTCGGAGTTCATCTGCCACATTCATCGTTATTTCGGAAGTTACAAACGGGTTGCCATCCCTGTCGCCACCCGGCCAAAACCCCAGCTTTATAATGTTTGGGTTGTTAAAATCGTTGTTTCCGACTTTTTCTTTAATATAGGTGTAAATTTCACCGACCGCATCATAGTATACCTTTTCCAGAAAGTAGATGATATTTTTTGCCTCGTCAACGGGGGTGGGCTTTTGGGAATTGATCAATGAAGTTAACCCAAGTTGTTGCAATGTAAGGTCAATTTCATTGATTTGGTTGGTTTTAATCAGCGACCGCAGGTTGTTGATGATTTCCAGTACCGCAGGTGGATAAAATTGTGTCGGGTGTGCAGTGAATACAAGCCGGGCACTGAAGTTTGACAATTTTTCTATGAGATGGTCCGAATTTTTTTTACTGTCCGGTACCTGGAAAAAATCTTTGATAGAGAGGTCATTGCCCAATTCCTGCAGGTTGGTAAAAGCTGCATCCTCAACACTGTCATAGAGAACAACCTGCCTTTCAACGTACTGAATTACCCTGAACATGAAATCGATTTTATCACGTTCGGTTTCAATTTTGGCATAATTCAAAAAAAATGAATCCAGAATTTCAACAGGGTTCCTGCCTGACGCAAGCCCTTCATGGCAATGATGATAGAGCATTGGGATAAATATCCCGATTTTGCTTTCCCTCCTGTAAGGCAGGTTCAGGAACAGGCTGCTATAAATGTCAAACTTGTTTCTAACTAATTTCTCGAATTCTTTGACAACTTTTGATGGATACATAAAGGTTGGATTTTTTCCTTCCGGGGGCAAAATTTTATCCTGCATAAAAATGACTGCCCTGACTATTTTATCAGTGGATAAAAATGGTCAGGGCAGTAGGTAGTGAAACAGTAAACATAAAATTTACCCTCACATGATTAAATCACTTATGGTTGCCTGGCAACGAACGGTACATTGTCTAAAATCTGCATCCTTATGTAGGAAAGGATGTAGTTTTCGATCTGGTAAAACTGGGTGGCTACCAAACCATCAGAAACTAATTTTACCTTTTCATAGTAAGTAGCGATAAGGTTGTCGGTCTTTTTTTGAAGATCGATCACCTTTTTTGTCCATGCATCTGCCTGAACCGGGGTCATGGTCAGATATTGGTCGGCATATTGACGAAGCAATGCAATACGCTGTTTTCCAAGATCTTTGCGTGCTGTTTCGTACTGGTCGTACAATTTCCAGAATGCATCTTTCTGAGCATCTGAAGGTTTGACGAAATCGGCAACAACAGCTTTTTTCTCGCGTCCGAAGGCAGCTTGCACCAGATCGACTTCTTCTTTGTTTGATTGTGCCCATGTGAATGAACCCAGAAACAAAATCGAAATTATTAAAACGTACTTTTTCATTGGATAAAATATTGATTGGGTTATACAAATTATTATTTGGCAAAGATAACCAATTTGATGGGAAATGAATTCAGACAGGACCTGCAGGAATGAAAATACTTTCTAATTTTGCCTTTTCCGAATGTGATGCAACAACGGATATCATTTCTGAAATTATGCATATCCCCGATGGTTACCTGAGCCCCCAAACCTACATCCCGTTATTCGGGGCCTTTGCAGCAGCAACCGCGGTTGCCGTGCGAAAGGTTAAAAAGGAGGTTTCTGTACGTAACATCCCGTATCTTGGAATGGCTGCTGCTTTTTCATTCATTATCATGATGTTCAATTTGCCCGTCCCGGGGGGGACCACCGGCCATGCCGTCGGCAGCGCTGTGATCGCCATCCTGTTTGGCCCGTGGGCGGCGATGATCGCCGTGTCGGTAGCGCTTATCATCCAGGCACTCGTTTTTGGCGATGGCGGGATTACAGCCATTGGAGCAAACTGCTTCAACATGGCCGTTTTTATGCCCTTTGTGGCCTGGTATATATTCAAACTTGCCGGGAACAACCCGGTAAAAACAAAGAGGATATTCCTTGTGGCGTTTATTTCAGGATACCTGAGCCTGGTGCTGACGGCCATTCTTACAGCCTTTGAATTCGGGATACAACCCATCATCGCTTCCGCAGCCGATGGAAAAGCCCTGTATTGCCCTTATGACCTGAGCATCGCCATTCCGGCAATGGCCATTGAGCACCTTCTGCTTTTCGGAATTGCCGAAGGGATGATCACTGCCCTCATCATCCGCTATGTTCTTGTAAATGAACCCGGGCTAATCCATGCATTCAGGAAAGAGGGGCAATATGAAAATAAATAAACTCCAAAGCCGAGTGTTGATCACCCTCCTGGTATTATGCATCGCCACCCCGGCAGGGATTTTCCTGCCCATGTTTTTCAATGCCGGGGATGCATGGGGCGAATGGTCTGCCCAAACAGTGAAAGAACTTGTTGGATATGTCCCCGCGGGATTGGCAAAATATTCAAATGTGTGGAAAGCTCCCTTGGCGGATTATACCGTTAACAGCACTGACACTTCTGTTGTTCACCAGTCTGGCTATTATATTGTTTCCGGAATCGTTGGGGCAACCGCAACATATTTGGTGATGCTGCTCATTTCCAAACTGATCATCAGAAATGGAAAATAACCTCCCGGCATATTTGCGTCAAAGCGAAGGCGGGCAGCAGGAAGGGCGGCATGCAAAAAGAGGGCAACTCTCTTTTCTCAACAAAAGCATCGTCAATGCAGCCGTAACAATGAAATCCATTTACCTTCAGGCTGAAAACTCGGGCAGACAAAATTTTTTTCAAAGGATCCATCCAGGTGTCAAACTCCTTTCACTGATCTATTTTGAAATCGTGATCAGCTTTGTTCATCGTCCGATCGCACAAATGCTGATAACTTCCTTTATCTTTTTATTATTTCTCGCTGCCGGATTGAGCCTTTTTCTGGTGTACCGGCGGATCTTGTTTCTGGTTTTTATTTTCGGCTTTCTCATTATCTGGCCTGCTTCGCTTAATATGATAACGCCCGGGAAGATCATCTTTAACCTGATTTGCTTCAGCAAGCCTTCGCAGTTCTGGATTTATCATATTCCTCAATGCATCGGATTTACAGCCGAGGGATTGCAGGTCGTATGGCTTCTCTTCCTCAGGGTGCTCAATTCAGTTTCATTTGCCATGCTGGTGGTTTTTACCACTTCTTTCCCGGCCTTTGTCAAATCGTTTAAAATCATTGGATTGCCAGATACCTTTCTCATGATCATTACACTTGGTTACAAGTATATTTTTATTCTCTCACGTACCATCGAAGAGGCTTTCTTTGCATTAAAATCGAGGTTGATCGGTAACATCAGGAATAATACCATCCGAAAACTGATGGGCGGACTGATATTCAATATTTTTAAAAAATCGATGACCAATTATGAAAATACCTGGTATGCAATGGTTTCAAGGGGTTACCAGGGAAAAATCATTTTGCATTCACCCAAACAGGTTGATTCAACAGATTTGTTTGCATTTATAGTCATAGTGGCCTTTGGCATCGGGATACTTTTTATGTAAGAAAAATCATGGACGAGATTATTTCACTAAAACATGTTAATTATTCTTATTTCGGCAAAATACCTGCCCTTTCCGATATAAATCTTTCGATTAAGAAAGGAGAGATGTTTTGTATCATCGGGCAGAACGGCAGTGGTAAATCAACCTTGCTTCACATTCTGAACGGGCTCATTTTTCCGGATTCGGGGGAAACACTTTTCAATGGGACTCCGGTGACCGAAAAATCGATGCGTGATACAAATTTCGGATCCCAGTTCCGGCAAAAGATAGGCTATATTTTTCAAAATCCGGATGTACAATTGTTTTGTCCCACAGTTTTTGATGAACTGCTGTTTGCTCCGCTGCAACTGAATCTTCCATTGGAAACCGCCCGGGAACGGGCTGAACAAACTTTGTTGTTTCTCGACATCGGGTATTTGAAAGAACGTCCGGTTTATTTGCTTTCCGGAGGAGAAAAAAAGAAAGTGGCCATTGCATCGATACTCACCATGAACCCGGAAGTATTGCTGGTTGATGAACCGTTGGCCAATCTTGATCCAAAAACACAAACATTTTTCACCGGGTTGCTGCTTGAACTCAACCGTGCAGGAAAAACGATTATTTTCACAACCCACCATCTTGATCTGGTTGACCATTTACAACCAAGGGTGGCGGTACTTTCGGAGGAGCACACACTTCGGAAAACCGGGACTGCTTCCGGGATTCTAAACGATGAGGAGTTTCTGATCAGCATGAACCTCATTCATGAGCATGTGCATAAACATGGCGAAGAGGTGCACAAACATTATCATTCGCATTATGTTTTTCACAAACATTGAAAGAAGCGGTGCCGGGTTTTTCAGGGTTGAAAGATCTCCTTTACCCAACCTCAATTTCTAGGGTTTATTTATCATCCTTGACATCAACGACCTCATAAACATCCTTGCCATCCTTCTGGGTCGGCTGATAATAGGTTTCCCCAACCTGAACGTACGTCACATCGCCAATTTTAACCTCTTTTCCGCCTTCGGGTAACTTTTCCACTACAGTTCCGGCAGTGGGTGGAACAACTGTGTACACTTCCCCGGATTTTTCATAATAGGTGCCACCGTAATAATAATTATTGGTAGTTTCGTTAATCACAACTGTCTGAGAACCCGGAGGCAATGTTGTAATAGTGGCCCCGACCGGAGCTGGTACAACAGTATACCCGCCATTGCTGGCTACATAATACACACCCTGATCGTAGTGATACTGCTGGTTGGCGACGGTGACTATCATTGCAGTAACTGCAAGAGTAGTGATGAAAAAACCCATCGGATGCCACATCGGACCCCAATGATACGGCTGATATGGATGATAATGGTAAGGATGGTAACTGTAATAACTGTGACCACCATAAGCATACGGCGGCCTCGTATAGGGCCTGGGATTTGCGATCACGACGGTATTGCGGTTGTTGACATTCACATTTCTGCTGTTGTTAACATTCACGTTCACATTTTTCTGGCTGTTGTCAACGTTTACGTTATTCCCGCTTACGTTTGTCCTGTTCCCAGTAGACACGTTGGTTTTATTGCCACCGGAAACGTTGGTTCTATTGCCCGTGGAAACATTTGATTTGTTGCCGGTCGACACATTGTTGCCCCCTTCCTTCTGGGTTTCACGGGTTCGCTGGTTACCTGATTCTCTGGTTGCCGGTTGATTCGATACACCCGATGGTTTTTTAGCATCTGAAGGGCGGGTCCTTTGTTGCTGGGTCTCCCTTGTATTTGTTCTTGACTGGGTTCCCGCTGATTTTGCACCTGCTGTGCGACCCTGTCCCCCGGAAGGGCGTTCGCCTTTTCGCTGGGCGTTAACCGAGGGTGGTAAGAGAAATGTTACAAGGCATAAAAGCAGTATGAAAGAATACTGCGAAAGATTGAATTTTGCTTTCATGTGTTTAAATTTAAAGTGATTCTGATTCTTGCGTTTTCATTGCGTTCTTTGCGGTTTAACAATTTTTTAAATGGTGATTTGATGAATAAACAACTTTTTGGAGGGGCGTTGGATTTGTCAGCCATAACTGAATATATTCACAAAAATACAATAATTTCTGATAGAATAAATTGGTTGTTGGTGCCAAAAATTATAATAGTTGCGTTAGTCGTTAAAAATTCTTCAGTTCATAATTATTGAAATATGTTTATATTTGAGACTGAAATACAATCCAAAATGTTTCAACTGATATGGCTCTTTTATATTGAAACTGAGTGCCACCCGGCGATCAAAAACGCTATCTAAAATATACAGGCATGCTGCGATTTCTGCTATTCTCACTTTCTTTTCTTGTTTCCTTTAGTGCATTTTCAACTCAACCGGTCGTACGGATTGCCATACCTCCCGGATGGATAACAAATGTGACACCTGATTATGGATCAATCCCCAATGGGAAGGAGATGACCGCCGGCTATTATTATCTGCTTTCCAACTGTCAGGAGCGTACGCGGTTAAAGCAACAGTACAACCATGTGGCTGTCAAAGTTCTCAATAGTGAAGGGGTTCAATCCCTGTCGGATATTTCTGTTGATTTCGATCCTGCCTATGAACAACTGATTTTTCACAAGATACAATTGATCCGAAACGGAACGGTCATTAATAAATTAAACAAAGATAAGATCAAGGTGATCCAGCGGGAGGTGAATCTTGAGCGGTTTATGTATGACGGTACCCAAACAGCCGTGATAAATTTAATGGATGTCAGGGTCAATGATATTATAGAATATGCCTGGTCGGTTACAGGGTATAACCCGATATTTGCCGGACGTTTTTCCGACAACCTGCCTTTGGAATTCGGTGCTCCCGTAAAGCATTTGTACCGTCGGCTCATCGTTCCTGCCAAAGAGCATTTTAATTTCAGGTATATGAATGGGGCACCACAGGCTGTTGTAGCCCGGGAGGGCGATGAAATATCATATCTCTGGGAGGCAAAAGAAGTTCCTGCTGTAACATTCGACATAAATACCCCCGCATGGTATGATCCGCTGAAACATGTTAATGTATCTGATTATAGTTCCTGGGCTGAGGTGGCAAACTGGGGATTGAACGTATTTGCGGTCACAAAAGCGGAGAAGGAGGAACTTGAAAAACGCATTGCTGAAGTTGTTTGCCGGCAACCAGCTGATTCTGTGGTTATCCAGTCAATAAGGTTCGTCCAGGACAGGATCAGGTATCTTGCTTTCGAAGACGGTTTAAATTCACACAGACCTGACCATCCGATCAAAGTGATGGATCAGTTATACGGTGACTGCAAGTCAAAGTCTCTCTTGCTGGCCGAAATGCTGAAAATCAGGGGCATCGATGCCTGGCCGGTACTTGTAAACGGGCAAACCGGCAAGGTACTCGGGGAGAAACTCCCCTCGCCTTATGCGTTCAACCATTGTGTAACAGGGTTCAAAGTGAACGGAAAGAACTGGTATGTCGATCCATCGATCAGCAACCAGGGTGGCGACATAGAACATCTCTATTTTCCAAGCTATTTCTGGGGCCTTGACCTTAGGCCAGGGGTAGATGCACTTACCCCTTTACCCCCCGGAACTTATGCTTCAACGAAAGTCAGGGAACAATTTACCCTTGATAAAATCGGCGGAGGCGCCACATTGAAAGTTACCTCAGTTTACAAAGGTGGTGATGCAGATTATCAGCGAGGCGTTTTTGCATCAACAAATGCTTCTGATGTTTCGAAGGCATATCAGAATTTCTACAGTGCCCTCTTTCCAACCATCAGGCCCCTGTTCGATGTGGTTGTCCGGGACCAGCGGTCGGGCGAAAATTCCCTTGTTGTGGAGGAGCACTACACCATTGATTCTATTTGGAAACGTTCCGTCACTGATCCCAATGTGCTCGTTTGTGAATTTTATCCGTTGTCGTTTGCCAATTTGATCACCGGAAAAAAATCACCAGCACGTACCATGCCTTACCGGCTTTCCTATCCGATCGAATGCGAGCATCAGACGGTTGTTGACCTGCCGGAGGAATGGACTGTACGTGATGATGTGATAGACAGGGGATCAGACGTATTCCAATATCACCATACCATTCATTACGATGATCGGCGACTTAATATCGTACATCTCTACCGGACACTGGCCGATTTTGTCCCGCCAGATAAAGTTGAGCCGTTTCTGGCTGCGCTTCAGGAGGTTAATACGCATCTTACTTACCGTCTTACCTATAACGCAAGTAAAGCAGTCAGCAATGGCATCAGTTGGTTTTCGTGGATAGTCGCATTGATAGTTGCCGGAATTTCATTCTTTTTTGCGCGAAAAATATATCTGAGGCCATGTAAACCTTTGTATAGTCCTGGCTTTCAAACCAGACAGATCGGGGGATGGCTGATCTACTTTGCATTTGTGATTACACTCACACCGGTGCGGATGGGATGGCAACTTTTTTATAGCAGCGGATTGTTCAATAGTCAGATATGGGAGGTTTTTGCCGACCTGGATGGGTCGCTGCGAAACTTTGTATGGGCCATCATCCTGTTTTTCGAGTTGGTTTTAAACATGGCACTACTGGTCTTCAGCATCCTGGCAGCTCTTATGTTATATAAAAGACGGATGGGTTTCCCGCGTTTTTATATTTGGTTATTGATAGTAACAACGGTGGTAACTGTGACGGACACGCTCGTGGTGAACTGGCTGGAAGGAACTTCGGCATCGGCTAAGAGCAGCGCACAGGTTCTGAGGGAGGTTTTTCCCTGGATTATTTATGCCGGTATTGCCATTCGCTATTTTCTGGTTTCACGCCGGGTAAGGGAAACGTTCACAGAACCTTCGGCGCGGCCACCAGTGGTGCTTCCGGTTGAATCTCATGAAGAACCTGGTGAAGAACCTGAAATACTTCCTGGCGATTAATTTGCACGGCAATCCAGGAAGTGGATGTTTGTACAGCTCTGTGAGTAAATTGAATGCTTTTTCATTTGGTATTTACCTTTATCCCGTTTCAAAAATTTATTATATTTGCAATACTAAAATCTAAACTTATGAAGACAAAATTTATCCTTTTATTCCTGGGTGTTGGCCTGATGCTGGCATCCTGCTCAAAGTACCCGCCCTCTTCCGACAGATTGCTTGAAGATATGGCAATTTATACAAAGGTAGATCTTAACGTGAAGTTTGAAGAGTACAAAACATTTGCCATTGTACCGGTTGTTTCTTACATTGATGGGAAAGACAGCGCAAGCATCACCACGCCAAACGCAATTTCATTGTTAAACCGGATAACATCCAATATGACCGGCCGCGGGTTTAAATCGGTTGCCACTAATGCTCATCCTGATCTGGGTATCAATGTTACTGCGATTAAAAACACCAATACTTCAGTTTATTACCCGGGATGGTATTGGGGGTATCCGGGATACTATCCTCCAAACTGGTGGGGTTATCCCGGCTATGGTTATGGATACCCGTACTATCCCACGTATGTTGTTACCTATTCAACAGGAACAGTCATCATCGACCTCGTTGATTTAAAAAATCCAACAGCCGATAATAAAGTGATGATCAGGTGGAATGCCTATATCCGTGGATTGCTGACAACCACACATACTGAGAATGATATTCTGAGATGTGTTGATCAGGCATTTGCACAAACACCTCAGATAAAAACCACGCCAGTTTCCGGCAAGTAATAATCGCATAAAACACAGATAACATGAAAAAGATAATATTGATTCTTACGGTTTTAGTTCTGATGGCTGGCACTACTCAAAGCCAGGATCAGCCTGTATCATTAGGATTCACGCCATCATCATACTACACCTTCTCATGGAATACAACCTTCACCATGGGTGATTTTAATAAGTGGGTCGGCAATGCCAGCCCTGCCGGTTTCGACCTTGGCGGTCGGTATTTTATCAAAGGTGGACTGGTTGCAGGGTTTAACATCATGTGGCAGCGGGTCAGCCAGAGTTACGGTTACCAGACCTACTACGGAGATGATGGTTCTGCCATCACCTCAACAAATTACAGGTTTACATGGATGGTGCCTTTCCAGGGAGTGATTGCCTATCATTTCATCCCTGATAAAATGGTTTCACCCTACATTGGTCTTGGTATCGGTGGTGACTATATGGAGCATCATCTCCTTGTGCAGGAGTATGACCTCTATAAAACCCGGTGGGATTTTTCATTGACCCCTGAAATCGGTGCACTGGTTAAATTTGGTTCATATTCCAGTTGGGGCGCATTGGTAGCCTTTAACTATAAATATACAACCAATAAAATTGAATTCAAAAACAACTGGACCTCAAAGAACCTTCAGATGCTTAACCTGAAAGTCGGTCTCGTATTGATTGTACGTTAATTATCCTGTTCGTTTATATGAAAACCCCGGGATAATTCCCCGGGGTTTTTTATTGGCTGCCAGGCTAAAAAAATAAATATTTGTTAATCGGATCACACACTCAATTTGTTTGTACTTTTGACTGTTAAATTATATCCTATGTTTAAAACAAATGAATATTTTGAAGGTAAGGTGAAATCTATCGCATTCAATACCCCGGATGGTCCTGCCACATTGGGCGTGATGGCCGGCGGAGAATATGAATTCGGAACCTCCACGGTAGAGCACATGACAGTAATTTCCGGCAATATGCTGGTGCAGTTGCCAGATGAGTCAACCTGGAAAGAGTATAAACCATTCGACATGTTTGTCGTTCCAAAGGACAGGAAATTTAAGTTACGCATAGCATCAGATGCAGCCTATCTGTGTCTTTACCTATAATTGTGTAAACCTTAAAAAAACCGTGAAATGAAAAAAATGATCCTTTTAACCGTGGCGCTTCTTATCGCCGGAACAGCATCCTTGTATGCCCAGACCCATGAAGCGAAATCGAAGAATCAGAAAAATGATCAGTCAGACCTTTATAATGACTTTTACATTTCCTATGGTACAGGAACCGTATTCTATTTCATTGATAATGAAGGTATGAAAGCCAATACGCTATCGGGTACCTTTCTGGTTGGGTTTGCCAGGTCGATGAACAAGGTAATTGCAGTGGGTTTCCAATTGAGTTATACCAACATCGGCCGGTCCGAAATAAATTACAGTGGTTATCCGAATCAGACATCTTATACTACCGAGATGACTGATAACCTGTGGCAGGGACTTGCCAACGTAAGGTTCAGATACCTCAACAAGCCTTCATTTTGCATGTACTCCGGGATTGGCATGGGCGTAACCATGGATTACTATTCCAAGTCAGCCACAGGTACACCCACCACCAAAGGCCAGAAATTACTGCCTGCCGCCCAGTTGACTTTGCTTGGTTTCAGGGTTGGGCGTGCATTTAGTTTCTTTGGAGAGTTTGGCATTGGAACCAACTCCATTATCAACGCGGGGCTAAGCTATAAATTTGGAGAATAATCACCAGAAACAGCAGCACGTATAATTGCCTCTGTTTTTGGTATTGCCGCCATCATTAAAGATTAATCCTTTGGCTGGTAGTGGATGGGATTTGACCGAGCCGGAAGATCAACCCGCCGGTGAAACCGAATTGAACGAGGGTTGAGTATACCGAAACACCGCCACTGGGACCGCCTGAACCAACAAACATGGAAAATCCGGATCCCTGAATTGGTGCGAGTGCCTGAGCCTGAATCCTGAGACCTACCCGTTTGCTGAAATAAATTTTTGCGCCGCCCGACAATCCCATCGAAAAGAACCATGCCTCCTGGTAAGTCCTATCCGAATTATCTTTGGGATAGAACAAACATGCGCCGAGGCTCATACCTATAAATGGCGATACTATTGGGTTTATCCTGAAATTCTTTGTAAATCCGACCATCATATAATTAATGCTTACCGGCACTACATCGTAGTTGTAGGAGTTGTTCCAGCTGTAAATATTAATGTCAGCCTTTGTGTCACTGCGATTGTAGATCAGGTCGACGTCCATCACTCTGCTTACACCGATGCTGATCATACCTCCGTATTGTCCGTTTCCCCGGAAATAAACATCGCCACCGTCAGCATGCATGGTGCCGGGAAATACGTATCCGCCGAACGGGGTCACCTCAACCCCCTGGGATTTGAGCATGAAAGGCAGGCATATAATCACTGCAAATAATAAGATGTGTTTTTTCATATTCGTTAGATTTAAAGCAAAATTATAGAATTTGACTGAATTGACCAAATCGGACCCTGGATGATCAAACCTATAAATTCTATCGGATTGTATGAACTTTAATAAAATTTGTACCTCCCGATTTATGTGCCGGTACGCCACCCAGCAGTAGTATCTTATCACCGGAGGTGGCCAGGTTGTGCTGCAACAGATTCTTTTCAGCCATCACAACCATTTCTTCAAAAGTATCAGGGTGGTCATAAATGAATATTGGCCTGATTCCCCAGAGTAAATTCAGGGCATGATACACATTGAGATGTGTCGTGAATGCGTAAACCGGGGTATGCGGACGTTCTGCGGCAATGAACTGTGCACTTCGTCCGCTGGAAGTTAATGTGACAATACAAACAGGATTGATAACGCTTGCCATCTGGTTGGCAGCCCAACTGAGTGCAATGATATCGGAATGGCCGGCAGGAGGGTAGGTTTTGAATTCGATCCTGGATTCAACATCCATTGCAATCTTAACCATCATTTCAACGGCCTTAACGGGATAATCACCCATGGCTGTTTCACCCGAAAGCATAATGGCATCGGTACCATCGATGATGGCATTGGCGACATCACTGGCCTCTGCACGTGTTGGCCGGGGTTCATGGATCATGCTTTCAAGCATCTGGGTGGCTGTGATCACGGTCTTTCCACTGCGGTTGCACAATTCAATAATATGTTTCTGAAGCATCGGAACTTTATCCGGGCTCATTTCAACACCAAGGTCACCACGTGCAACCATGATTCCGTTTACCACATTTACAATCTCTTCTAGATGCTCGATGGCCTGCGGTTTTTCAATCTTTGCAATGATCGGCTTCCGGTAACCTTTTTCGGAAATCAGATTCTGGAGAGCGATTACATCGCCGGCCGATCTGACAAAACTGAGCGAAACCCAATCTACATCCTGCGACAGCCCGAACTCAAGGTCGCGGATGTCTTTTTCTGTCAATGAAGGAAGCCGTAGGTTGAGGTTGGGGAAATTCACCCCCTTATGGTCAGTGAGGCTTCCGCCTTCAACAACCAGACAAAGTACATTCTTTCCTCTGATTTCGGTTACTTCCAGTTCAAATAATCCATCGGCCAGCAATACCTGCATCCCCGGCCTGGCCTCCTCTGCAACATACGGATAATCGATCGGGATGGTGGCTTCGGCAAATTTATAGTCACTCACGGGCAGCAATGTAACAATATCTCCCTTGCGGATGTCTATTTTTCCTCCCGGTAGCAGTCCTACCCTGATCTTCGGTCCCTGGAGGTCCTGCAGAATAGTAACGGGCTTGTCCAATTCGGCTGAAATTTTTCGAAGTGATTTAATTACTTCAGCATGATCCGCGTAATTCCCGTGGGAGAAATTGAGGCGGGCTACATCTAAACCTGCATTGATCAGTTGCCGGATCATGTCAGGGGAACTGCTTGCCGGGCCGATGGTGGCAACGATTTTTGTTCGGCGAAAGGGAGTGTTCATGGGATTAGGGTTAGGGTCCGGGCTGATGCACAATGGCCCCGCGATGAAGCGCGGGGTTATAGTTCGATACTGTCTCCAAACTGAGGTAAAAACGGTTGTATTCCATAGCGGTGACGAATGATTTCTGCCAGGGGAATCCTTGCTTTTTCTTCTCCGTGTGTCAATACAACCCTTGGCCGGTCTGGTGCAAGTGCGTTAAACCACTTCAGCAAGTCGGTCTGGCCGGCATGCGCACTGAACCCTCCAAGTTTATGTACCTGTGCTTTTACCTTGATCATTTCACCGAAAATTTTTACAGATTGAGCGCCGTCAACGATTTTTCGCCCAAGAGTGCCTTCGGCCTGGTATCCGACAATGAGAACAGATGTTTCAGCTTTCCAAAGGTTATGACGTAAATGGTGTTTGATTCGGCCGGCATTGCACATGCCTGATCCGGCAATGATCATGCAGGGACCTTGCACATCGTTGAGATGTTGAGACTCTTCCGAGGTTTGAGTTGGGTGGATAAACCCTTTATCCCGTTCCGGCTCTCCGCTGGTCATGAACTCCTTCATTTCATCATCGAACAATTCAGGGTGATTCATGTAAATTCTCGATGCCTCAATGGCCATCGGGCTGTCGATATAGATGGGAAATCGTTGCAGTCCGCCTTTTCTGAAAGCTTGCTCGATGTAATAGATAATATCCTGTGTACGGCCAATGGCAAAAGAGGGGACAAGAATTTTTCCTTTAGACTGTAAGGCGTGTCTGATGATCGCAATGGCCTCGTCAATGGTTTCATGCAGTGGTTTGTGGTCGCGATCACCGTAAGTTGATTCCAAAATAACCATGTCGGCCTCCCTGAATGGTTCAGGATCACGTACAATAGGCATTCCTGCGGCTCCAAGATCTCCCGAAAATATGACAGATTTATTTTGAAGGCCATCTTCAACAGAAAGTTTCAGGCTGCCTGATCCAAGGATATGACCAGCTTCATCAACCGTGATGTTCATACCTTTGGCCACCTGAAAGGGCTGGTGATAGGGGAGTGGCTTCATCTGCAGGATGGCCCCCTCAACATCAACCTCTTCGAAAGCCGGCTTAATTTTAGATTTGCCGTTTCGAACAAGCATCCGGTTAAGTTTATCAAGGTCGCTGGTTTGGACTTTCAATGAATCGCGCAAAACAAGTGCGGCCAGGTCAAGGGTGGCAGGCGTACCGAAAATCGGACCACGGTATCCTTCTCTGACCGCCAGCGGCAGGCGACCGCAATGGTCAAGATGGGCATGGGTCAGCACAATCGCGTCGAGTTTAGTATAGTTGACCGGAGGGGCTGTTTTATTTCTTGATTCATCGCGTCTTCCTCCCTGGAACATCCCGCAGTCGATCATGATGCGGGCAACGGAAGACTCACAGTAGTAAGCTGTTCCGGTAACTCCTCCGGCGGCGCCAAAAAATGTGATTTTCATGTAGCAGAAAATAAAAATGTAGTAGGTTTGGGAGGTAAAGATATGATTTTTTCATCAGAAAAAAATTATCTTTGTGTTGTTAATCCGTTTTCCATATGCATTGTTCTAAATTTGGAAAAATGAATTTTTTTTTCATGTTGGTGGCTTTGTTCCTCCTGGTTTTACCACGCACAACCCTTTCTCAGAATAAAGATGGTTCAATTCACGTTCCTGACACCCTGGATGCACCTTACATCAGAATTACCGGTGTTGAAATAAGCGGTAATAAACTCACCAAACCAAGAATCATTGAACGGGAACTTGATTTCACGATCGGTGATAGCCTTGCGACTTTCCAGCAAGAGAAAGGTGTCAGTTTGTCCAACCGGATTTTTTATCCCGGCGATTCTAGTGAGTTGCGCCTGCGGATGAATTACAGCCGTGAAAATCTGATAAACACCAAGCTCTTCCTTACAGTCGACCTTTCCCTGAAAAAAATCCGTGACAACCAGTACAACCTGATAATTGACCTGACAGAAAGGCACTACTGGTGGCTTTTTCCTGTTCCCAAACTCAATGCGCCAAATTTCAACGAATGGATCCGGGATATTGATTGGTCATATCTTAGTATGGGGCTGTTTTTCAGCCATAACAACCTTTTTGGGCTTAGCCACCAGACCTCTGTCATTGCCCTGGCTGGTAAATCCTGGGCCATCGCCTTTGGTTACAAAATTCCATGGATTGGCAAGGGGCAAAAGATAGGGCTTACGTTGATTGCCGGTTACTCAAACATGTATTACGTTGAATATGCCTCGGTAGAGAACAGACGACAAATGCTCTATGCCCCGAATAGTTCCCAGGTAGCCAAAATCGGGGCAAACCTTGCTTTGCGCCCAGGCCTGTACAATTATGGAACCATAAAACTGTCAGGCGAATATATCAAAGTCTCTGACTCCGTAATTAAATTAGACTCCAATTACCTAGCGGGAAATAAAAGATCGAATGTGTCACTCAGTCTCTATGCCGATTACTATTACGATTCCCGCAACAGCCATTCATCCCCGCTGAAGGGGAATTTGCTGCGGGTCTTCGTGAACAAAGTTGGAATGGGCCTCCTTTCAAAAGATGTGGACCTGTTCTATTACGGAATAGATTTCCACTTCTACCAGACCATCGGTCGCAAATGGTTTGTCGCTGAGATGGTTAAGGCCGAAAATTCCGCCGGGAGGAGCGCACCTTATTATTATCAGCTCAACATGACAAGCGGAAATGATTTTATCCGGGGTTTTGACCTTTATACACTGAAAGGTGACCAGATTTACTATACAAGGAACAATTTGAAATTTGAATTGATCAAACCCTCCATCAGGAAAGTTAAGGAGGGTCAGGAAAAGAATAAATTCAAGGCCCTTCAATACGTATTTTATCTGAATGCATTTGCCGATGCCGGATATACGGTCAATAAATTAACTGAAATAAACCCCTACAACAACAAATTGCTGTTTAGCTGGGGTTTAGGGATGGATTTTGTGACCTATTATGACATGGTTATCCGGTTTGAATATGCCTTTACATCCATTGGCACCAATGGCTTCTATTTCGGTTTCGGCATGCCCATTTGATGCATTTTCTCCAGGTTATTTTATCAAAACGTCTTTGGTAAAAACTCCAGCAGGTTTGAATGAATGATCCTATGAGTTGTATTACCCTTGAGATCATCCATTTCACTGATGTATTAACTTTGCAAATAAAGCGGAAAAGGTTTTGAATTGTTTAAAATCGTACTTTTGAATACATGTAAGAATTATACCATGTCAGCCAAAATCATTTTTTTTCTCTTGTTACTGACATTTTTATATGTTTTTGAAAGCTGTACCAAACACGAGCCTGAATATTACACGATACCAGAAGATTTCAGGCAATGGGTTGTTTACCAGCCCGGGACCTACTGGATTTATTTAAACGAAAAAACCGGGATACAGGATTGTACCTATGTAACCAGTGTCTACACCGGGCAGTATGTCAAGGGTGGAAACGGTTCCAGCGATACTGAGCGGCATTTTGAAGTTATAACCAGTAGTTGTTCCGGACCTCTGTTTAAGTCGATGACATCAACGGCAGAAATGGAAAGATCAATTGTAACTTCCGACAGGGCGACCTTTTCAGTTCCGCTCACATCCCCCGGGATGGAGGATATATCCTTTTCCTACGGACTATTGCTGCATCCCCAGTTCATTGAATACAGGCGGTATGAATCCATGTCAAATTATGGCGTGAAGCAGGTTTATCCCCAAGAAAGCATTAACGGAAAGTATTTTACCAATGTATATGACCTGCGTCACGAGTGGATTGATTATATTGGCGATTCACTTGTGACCGAAGCACATTTTGCAAAAAATACCGGAATCATCAAATTAAGGATTTACAAGGAGCAATTTGATACAACCTGGAGCCTGGTCAGGTATAAAATCGTTCAATAACCTGGTGATTATGAAGATATACCCTATTCTTGTCATTTTATTTTTCATGGTGCTGCTTATCAGCTGCAAGAAAGAAAAGGAACCAAATCCTGTTATTGTACAAAACCCCAATTACCTCCTTTCACCTGACTGTAAGCAATGGACGATGTTTCTGCCGGGAAGTTATTGGGTTTTTAAGAATGAAACAACGCATACCGCTGATTGTACCTTTTACAAGCACGGGCTGTATTATAACAAGGAAAATTACTACAATGGTTACCATGAGTACAACTGGTTTTTCGTCGGCAGCAAAGTGTTTGTAAAGTTCAGCCTGGCCGGGGGTGAAAATGGCAATGCGCTGACTGTTCGTTTGCCGAAATTCCAGGAGATGATTGCCCTGACACAAAAGTCGCTGGTGGATTCTGTCGTTCGTGATTCCGTTCCGGGAATCTACACCTATACGCTCGTTGAAAAACTCCCCTTCTTTACCCTGAATGGAAATAACTTTACCAATGTGGTTCATACAAAGAGCCGGTATCAGAACTCGGATAAATATGCGTATGACTTTTACTGGGCGAAAAAAATCGGGATCATTTATTTCAAAAAGAATTATGAGCTCCATGATACTGCCTGGTCGCTGACCCGCTGGCATGTAAATCAATAGTAAGGGCTCAGCAAGTTGCTGATAGAGGTGTCTTGTAATTTCTCAAGTCCATGGAAACCGATTTTTTTTATTCTTGTCCCGCAAAGTGAACTCTGATTTGGATAGAAAAAGCGGATTAGGAGCACAACAGTCAATGTTGATCAGTTATGAATTCTAGTAGGAGACCAATTAGTCTTGTTCAAAACGACACATTTGCATAAAAGGCTAAAAAAAATAAAGCACTGATAATCAGTGCTTTATTGTGGGATGTGAGGGAGTCGAACCCACGACCCCCGCCCTGTCAAGGCGATGCTCTAAACCAACTGAGCTAACATCCCGCGAGGGTGCAAAGATATTAAATCTTTTTGTATATCCCCAAAATCTCCCCGTAATAAACCTGATGAAAATCTTTCTTCGGGTAATACCTGTTGATAATGCCGGGATCCAGGGTGGAAGGGTCAACATAATGTTTATGGACAGTCCTGCATTCAATGTGTATCGTTGATTCAGGGATGAAAAATGATTCCACTTTAATGCATTTTTCAACACTTAAATTACATGATTCCAGTTTATTGATATTCCGGCCCGACCTGGTTCCGCAAAAATTTAACTGCTTTTTATAATGGTCAGGAAGAACACAAACTGAAAAATCTTTGACAGATTCCATCAAACTGAACGTATGACGGACTGGTCGAACCATGACGGTCATTATTTTCCTGTTCCAGATATAACCGATGGTGCCCCATCCGATGGTCATCGGGTTCGGGGGATCTCCGGCAACCAATAATATCCCGTCACCATCAAGTTTATCGAGAGTTTCTTGAAGTACATCGAATAATTCAACCTCTTTCCGCATAATTATCTAATTTTGACTTTCAAAATTAATCCAATTCACCTATCCAAAGCAATTATGAGCCGTAGAACTGTAAATTTATTACTATTTGTGTTCCTGATATCGATCCAGATGGCAGGAATGGCCCAGAGTGAAAAGAAAGCTATTACCCTGGAGGATATTTATAAGAACCGGAAATTCATGTCAAAAGGATTTCAGGTTGGACAGTCGATGAATGACGGTCATCATTACTGCCAGGTAAAAAAAGATAGTTTGAACTTGTACGAATATGCCACCGGTAAGTATGCCAGGACGGTAGTAACATCCAAACAATTGATACCGGCCGGAGATACGGTAGCTATTCCGATGTATGGTTTTGAGTTCAGCGCGGATGAAACAAAAATTCTGTTTTCCACAGATGAAGAAGCGATCTACCGCAGATCATCCAAGGCCAGTTACTACGTGTATGATCTTAAAACCGGCCAGCTTTTCCCTCTGTCAAAAAATGGCAAACAAAGGCTGGCGACATTTTCCCCGGATGGTACAAAGGTAGCTTTTGTTCGGAATAACAATATATTTATCAGGGATTTATCAACCGGATTGTTAAATGCCGGCGACAAACAGGATAACCGGAAAGATGATGTTGAAAGTCAGGTTACTGCCGATGGTAAGCCCAACGAAATCATCAATGGTGCCACCGACTGGGTTTATGAAGAGGAATTTGAGTTTTCGCAAGCCTTTGCCTGGTCTCCGGATAGCAAAAAAATCGCATTTTACAGGTTCGATGAAAGCAAGGTCAAAGAATATCAATTGACATATTACGGCGATTTATATCCCGAACAATACAAGTATAAATATCCCAAAGCAGGCGAAGACAATTCAACCATTGGTATATACATTTACGACCTTGGACAGAAAAAAAATATGCCTGTGGATATCGGAAAGGAGACTGATATTTACATCCCAAGGATCAAATGGACAGAGGATCCAAACACACTGGCAATGTATAGGATGAACCGCCATCAAAACAAGCTTGAAATTCTCCTGGCAGACGCAGCAACAGGTAACTCAAAGGTGATTTACAAGGAAGAAAATAAGTACTATATTGAGATCAATGATCATTGGACATTCCTGAAAAATAAGACAGAGTTTCTCTTTTCGAGCGAAAAGGACGGATACCGCCACCTTTATTTATATGATTTAACAGGAAAACAGGTTCGTCAGTTGACCAAAGGTAATTATGATATACTCGATGTGCTTGGGGTCGATGAAAAAACCGGACTTGTCTATTATTCTTCCAGTGAAACGTCGCCTATGGATAAGGATATTTGTGCCGTAAGTCTTGATGGCAGGAAAAAGATTAAATTAAATACCAGGCAAGGGGGGAATTCAGCTGATTTTAATAAGACTTTTACCTACTACATCGGTCGGTGGTCAGACATCAATACACCTCCATATATTGCTGTTTATCAATCGAACGGCAAGGAAGTACGCCTTTTGCAGGATAATGCAAAGCTAAAAGAGACCATGGTTGAATACCGGTTCAGCAAGGCAGAATTTTTTAAATTCAAAACCAATGATGGGTTGGAAATCAATGGGTTGATGGTTAAACCTCCTGATTTTGACCCTACTAAAAAGTATCCGGTGCTATTTACAATTTATGGTGGACCGGGGTCTCAGACTGTAAATAACTCCTGGGGAACTGTATCCTCCTGGAATCAGTTATGGGCACAACATGGAATCATAGTTGTTTCAGTTGATAACCGTGGTACAGGTGGCCGGGGTGAGGAATTTAAAAAGTGTACTTATCTCCAGTTGGGAAAATATGAAACGCTCGACCAGATAGAAGCGGCAAAATATCTTGGCACACTTGGATTTGTTGATAAATCCCGGATTGGTATGTGGGGGTGGAGTTTTGGTGGTTACCTTACCTTATCGTGCCTGACCAAAGGCGCCGATGTTTTCAGTTTTGGGATTGCCGTAGCACCGGTAACCAACTGGAAATATTATGACAATATATATACGGAACGATTTATGAGGACACCAAAAGAAAACAGCGCCGGTTATGAGGATAACTCACCTGTGAATCATGCTGATAAACTAAAGGGAAAACTGTTGCTTATCTGTGGGATGGCCGATGACAACGTACATCCTCAGAACTCCTACGATATGGTGACAGCACTCGTAGGGGCCGACAAACAATTTGAATCCCAATTCTATCCCAATAGCAATCATGGGATTTATACCGGCAAAAACACGAGTTTTCATCTAAACAAACGAATGACCGATTTCATTCTTAGCAACCTGTAATGTGCCGCCCGCATCCGTCACGCGTCACATGTCACCCGCCACCCGTCACGCTATTTTCCCCGACATTAATTTGTTTTGGAAATCTCGAATTAACTTTGTACTTTTGCAACCCTTTATAAATAATTAGTATTCACATTAACAAGAAAGTGAGCGAAAAGCATGATTATCGTACCCGTAAAAGAAGGTGAAAGTATTGACAGATCTTTGAAGAAACTGAAACGTAAATTTGAGAAAACCGGCGTGGTGAAGGAACTTCGTGAACGTCAGAAATTTACAAAACCTTCCATCAAGCATCGGGAAGCAGTCAATAAGGCGATTTATATCCAGAAGATACACGACGCCGAAGCTGCCATGTAACAGCGATTAAGTTTTTTTGAGAAGAAGTTTTGTTTTGGGTATATATCTTTGTATATTTACCTGTTGAATGGTTATAGGCAAAATTTCTTCTTTTTTTTTGTGACCGGTGAAACAACGCTTTCTTGCATATCTTCAGTACGAAAAACGGTATTCCCCACACACCGTCACTGCTTACCGAACCGACCTTGAACAGTTTTTCGACTACCTTAATCGACAATATAACATTGTTGATATTACTGAAGTTACACATCCAATCATTCGTTCATGGCTTGTGAATATGATGGAACAAGGTATTGTCTCCAGGTCGATCACCCGCAAACTGTCAACATTGAAATCTTTTTATAAATATCTCTTGCGAACAGGGTCCATTGCTACGAATCCGATGAACAAGATAATTTCACCAAAAGTTTCTAAACGTTTGCCGGTTTTTGTGGAAAAGGATAAAATGATATTGTTACTCGATCATGTTAATTTTGGAGATGGGTATCCGGGTATGCGCAATAAAACCATTGTTGAATTATTTTATTCAACAGGTATGCGTTTGTCTGAACTTGTCAATCTCAAAGAAACTGATCTTGATTTTCACCATAGTAATATAAAGGTACTTGGCAAACGAAATAAAGAACGATTGATCCCGTTTAACAATAAATTGGGAATGATGATGAAATCGTACCTTGAAGAAAAGAGTCAATCTTTTGGAGAGATCGATCATTTATTCCTGACAGACAGGGGCAAGCCTATCTATCCCAGAATGGTTTACCTTATTGTTACCCGGTATCTGGGAGAAGTGACAACCATTGAAAAGAAAAGTCCACATGTGTTGCGCCATACATTTGCGACACATCTGTTAAATAATGGAGCTGAATTGAATGCTGTTAAAGAACTTCTCGGGCATGCCAATCTTGCGGCGACCCAGGTTTATACACACAATACGATTGATAACTTGATGAAAATCTACAAACAAGCCCATCCAAAGGCATAAAAAAGGAGGTCGGAATGAATGTTAAGATTAACTCTGTCCATTTTAAGGCTGACAAGAAACTTGAAGCCTTTATCAATGAGAAACTGGAAAAACTGCACAATTTTTTCGAAGGTGTTATTGGCAGTGAAGTAATCCTGAAAATGGATAATTCGGAAACACCGGAAAACAAAATAGCAGAAGTGCGACTTTTGGTAAAGGGGTATGATCTTTTTGCAAAAAAAGAAGCAACAACTTTTGAGGCAGCCATTGATCTCGCGGCAGAGGCACTACGCAAACAACTTGTCAAGCATAAAGAAAAGGTCAGAGGTATCTGATAATTTGATATAGGAAATTATTTACGAAGGCAACCTTAATTTTGGTTGCCTTCGTAATTTATGAAAACCCTTTATTCATAGGGGTTTCGGAGTTCGGTATGAAATTTGTTAAAAAAAAAGCTGTTTTTGAGGGCATTATTTTATAAAATCCTTGTTTCCTATTCAAATAGTTTATACTTTTGCAGTCCTTTTCAAAAAAGGGAAAGATTGCCGATGTAGCTCAGCTGGTAGAGCAGCTGATTTGTAATCAGCTGGTCGGCGGTTCGAATCCGTCCATCGGCTCTGAGTTTCGGT